>JAFDHW010000038.1 GCA_019308705.1 Deltaproteobacteria bacterium | reverse complement strand
TCAGGGCAAGGGCCGTCTTGCCCATGCCCGGCCGCGCGGCCAGGATGACGAGGTCCGACGGCTGGAGCCCGCTGGTGAGCCGGTCCAGGTCCACGAAACCCGTGGGCACGCCCGTGACCAGGGCGCGGTTCTTGCTGCGCTGGCCCAGGGTCTCCAGGCTCTTTTCGATGAGCCCGGGCAGGGGGTGGATGGCCTCTCGGCTCTTTTTCTCCGTGACCGAGAAGACGGCGGATTCCGCGAAATCCATGATTTCGCCCACCTCCCCGGCGGCCTCGTAGCAGGCCTTGGTGATCTCCCCGCACTGCTGGATGAGGCGGCGCAGGATGGCCTTTTCCCGAATGATCTCCGCGTAGTAGGGCGCGTTCACCGCCAGGGGCACCTGGTCCATGAGCCGGGCCAGGTACGCGTGGCCGCCCACGGCCTCCAGGTCCTTCTTGCGGGACAGGATATCCGCCAGGGTGGTTATGTCCACCGGCTTGGAATCGTTGAACAAATCCACCATGGCCGCGAACACCCGGGCGTGGGAGTCGTGGTAGAAGTCCTCGGGGGACAGGATCTCGGCCACGGAAAGCAGGGTCTGGCTGTCGTTCAAGATGGCGGAGAGCACGGATTCCTCCGCCTCCTTGGAATGGGGGGGGAGCTTGTAGAGGGAAATATCCTTGTTTTCCGCCACGGATCACCTCGCAACCGCGTCTTGAAGGGGGCGTTCGGATGCCCCCATCATACCAGGGGGGCATGGGTGTGCAAATGCTTTTCCGGCCCATGAAAAAGCCCGAGGGCGGCAAGGAACCGGCCGGGCGTGGAGGGCCACGCCCCGGGCTCCCGTCTTGCCGGCCGCCGTCGGGCTTTTGCCGCCTTGCGGCGGAAAAACGGTGTTTTGCGGCCCCCGGCCTATTCTTCGGCCGCGGGCTCCGCCCCGGCCCCGGCCTCGGCCTTGGGCTGGTCTTCCGGAACCACTTCCACGGTGATCTCGGGCACCACCTCGGCGTACAGGCGGATGGGCACTTGGCGGGTTCCCAGGATCTTGATGGGCTCGCCCAGGTGCACGCTCTTGCGCTCCACCTCGAAGCCCTTTTCCGCCAGGGCGGCCACGATGTCCCGGACAGAAACCGAGCCGTAGAGCTTGTCCTCCTCGCTCACCTTGGCGGGAATGGTCACGGTGACCTGGGAAAGCCTTTCCGCCACCTCTTCGGCCGCGGCCTTTTCCTTGCGGAACTTTTCCTCCCACGCGGCCTTCTTCTTGGCCAGGGCCTGGCGGTTGCCCTCGGTGGCGATCACGGCCAGTTTCTGGGGCAAAAGGTAGTTTCGGGCGTATCCGGGCTTCACGTCCACTTCCTGGCCCACGATGCCCAGCGCGTCCACGGTTTCGGTGAGTATGAGCTTCATTTAGGTTTCCTCCGTTTTCGAAAGCCGCCGGAAATCGGCCCACAGGTCAAAGAGCCCGACGGCCGCCACCAGCAGAAGAAGTATCTGCCACAGGGCGATGAGCAAGTATACGATCAATTTCAACGCCCCGTGGGCGCTCTTTTTTTCCAGCCAGAACTCGATGACGGCCACGCCCTGGAAAAAATACACCATTCCCAGGATCAGCAGCCCGGAAACGCCCGCGGGCCGGGTTTCCGGCACCCAGGCCAGGATGCCGCAGCCGATGAGCACCCACACCAGCGCCTCGGGCGCCTTCCAGCGGGTAAGGTCGCCGTAGGGCGGAAAGGCAAGGCCGCGGGCCGCTGCGATTCTCCTGGCCGCCAAGAAGTTCACCCAGGAGGCGAACAGGATCCAGGCGGCGGCCAGGGCGGGCATGAGCCGCATCCACCCGGTGACCACCTGGTCCATGTTTTCGGCGATGAGCTCCTGCTGGGCCAGGGGCGCTCCCATGTCCTGCCGGGCCTTCAACAGGGCCTGGAGAAACGTGGTGATCTGGCTCCGCAAATGGTCCGCCACCGCGCCGCCGGTGGCCGAATAAATGATGAGAAAGAGCGCCCCGGCCGTTCCTGCGGCGAGCAGCGCGCCCCCGCCCACCACCACTTCCAGGGGAAAACGCTTCTCGATGAACGTCCCCTGGAGAAAGCCCAGCAAAAGAAGGGCGAAATAGACCAGCGCCCCCACGGCCGCGGCGTCGGACCGGCCTGCCGCGGCCAGGAAGGCCGCGGCGAAAGCCAGGGCGACCGCCCCTCCCCGTCCGCCCAGGCTCAGCCTGTAGTAGATCAGGGGCAGGGGCAAAAACAAAGACAGGGCCGTGCCCAGAACTGGGAGGTAGAGGGCCAGGGCCAGGAAACCCACGGAAGCCGCGATCGCCTTGGCCAGGTCTGCGGCCATTCTCCTATTCCGGCACGCTGCCCACGTAGGGCATCAGGGCGATGTGCCTCGCCCTCTTGATGGCCGTGGTGAGCGCGCGCTGGTGCTTGGCACAGGTGCCCGAGATCCTGCGGGGGATGATCTTGCCCCGCTCGGTGGTGAAGTATTTCAGGGTCTTGGGCTCCTTGTAGTCGATGGTAAGGGACTTGTCCGCGCAAAAACGGCAGACCTTGCGGCGGTGGTAAAAACGCTTTTTTCTGCGAACGGGTCTGGCGGCCATGGCTTACTCCTCCGGGGTTTCCTCTTGGGTTTCGGGCTCGGCGGGGGCTTGTTCTTCCCCTTCCTCGGCCTCGGCGGTCTTGGCCTGTTCTTCGGCCTCCGCCGCCTTCCTGGCCTCCTCTTCCGCCGCGGCCGCCTCGGCTTCCGCCTTCCTGGCTTCAGCCGCGGCCTTGGCTTCCGCCCGCTCCCGTTCCCGGGCCTCCTTTTCGGCCTGCTCCCGGGCCATCTCCTCGCGCACCTCCTCCACGTCCACCCGGTCGGCCAAAAGGATGGTGAGGTACTTCAACACCCGGTCGTCGATACGCATGACGCGCTCGAGCTCGCTGACCTGGTCCGCGGTGCCGCAGTACTCCATGAGCACGTAATAGCCGCGCTTCTTCTTCTTGATCTCGTAGGCGGTCTTTCTGTTGCCCCACTCGTCGAACCGGACAATGAAGCTCTCCCCCTGCTCCACGATGCCGCGCAGCCGCTCGAAGAGCGCCCCGCGGCTCTCGTCGTCCAGGTCCGGGTCCGCGATGAAAACCGTTTCGTACCTTCTCATGAAACCTCCTTGTGGATAAAAGCCCCCGGACGAACCGGGAGCAAGGATGGCCCGGGGCCTGTCCCCTGCTTTGCAAAAGGGATTAGATAGACCCATAAGCCGTCCGTGTCAAGGTCCATCCACCGGCTTTGTCCAGCCAAAGCGATTATGTCACCCCTTGGCAGGCTGGGGCCTCACTTTTTGGAGGGAGGTAGTTGTGTGCGTCAAGTTCTGCAAAAGGGGTTTGGCACATGGGTTGTTCCGGCTTGGGGGCGGCGCCGAGAATGGGCCCCCCAAAGCTCGTCGGAGGCGGCTCCACCCCGGCGACCCGAAAGCCTGAGGGGTGACGTTTTCCCTTTGGCTTGACACCATTTTCTTGGCCGGCCAAGCCTTTGGGCATGGGGTGTCGCGGCTTCCCGGACCCCCTCCGGACCACTGCGGATTCCCGGTAAACCGCTCTTGCGCCGGACGGCGAAACGTGGGAAAAACAGGGCCTGCCCCGGCCATTCCCCAAGAACCCTTCTGCGTATGGAACGCCATGGAAAACCAGCGAGAAACCCTGCCCGTGGACGCGCTTTTCGTGGGCGGCGGCCCTGCCTGCCTGGCCGGGGCCATCCATCTTTCCCGGCTGTGCGCCTGGCTGGGGGAAGTGGCCGAGGCCGAGGGCGTGAACGTGTTCTGCGGGTTTCCCGGAAAGGAGGTGCTCTTTTCCGGCGGCGCGGTCACCGGCGTGCGCACCGGCGACCGGGGCCTGGACGCAAAAGGGGAGAAAAAGGGCTCCTTTGAGCCCGGCGCGGATATCCAAGCCGCGGTCACCGTGTTCGGGGAGGGCTCCCGGGGAAGCCTGCTTTCCCAGGTGGACGAAAAGCTGGGCCTTTTTTCCGGCCCGGGACAGTGCTTTGAGGCCGGGATCAAGCAGGTGCTTCAAATTCCGCCGGACAGCCCCCTGGCCGCCCAGCTGGGGACCGTGGTCCACACCCTGGGACCGGCGCACAACGGCGCGTTCTGCGGTGGATTCCTCTACCCCATGGCCGGCGGCCGCGCCGCGGCCGGACTGGTGGCCCCCCTTTCCCCGGGCCGGGACATAGACCTCCACCAGGCGTTCTGCGCGTTCATGACCCATCCTTATATAAGGAAGCTTACCGGCGAAGCCAGGCCCGTGGAGCACGGAGCACGCACCCTGTGCGCCGGCGGGCCCTACACCATGCCCAGGCTTTGCGTGGACGGCGCGGTGTTCGTGGGGGACTCGGCCTCCATGCTGGACCCTCGCAGGCTCAAGGGCGTGCACGGCGCCCTGGTGAGCGGCATGCTGGCGGCCCGCGCGGTCTTCTGCGCCCTGGCCGCGCAGGATCTCTCCGCAAAGGCCCTTTCCCTGTACCAGCGGGAGCTTTTCGCCTCGCCCCTGTTTGCGGACCTGTGGCGGGCCCGGAACTTCCACCAGGCCGTGTCCAGGCCCGGATTTTCCCGCTGGCTGCACATAGCCGCCCAGGAGATTTCCCTTGGCCGGGGGTTTTTCGATCCCCTGCCAAGGCACAAGCCCGCCAAAAAGGCCAGGAAACCCGGTTTCTTGGTATTTGGATCAGAAAAAAATCAGTTTTACCTTGCAAAAAACCAGGGAAGCTCTTATTTAAGTAGGGAGGACGGCGTATTCCTCTCCGGAACCCGGCACGAGGAGGATCAGCCTTGCCACATCATCCTGCGCGACCCGGACCTCTGCACCGGCCCCTGCCGCGAACAATACGCAAACCCCTGCACCCGCTTCTGCCCCGCCGGGGTGTACGAAGTGGTGGAATCCAGCCCCCATGGCCCGCGCCTGAAGTTGAACCCCTCCAACTGCCTCCACTGCAAAACCTGCGAGGTGATGGACCCCTTTGGCAACATCTTGTGGACCTGCCCTGAAGGAGGGGGAGGTCCCCATTACCGTTTCGCCTGAAAAATTCGGTCGTTGCCGCCGTCCAGCCCCGGTTCGGAAGTGTGAAATGCATCACACTTTAATACCATATCTAGCCCTAGTGGGCCTAAATGTCCACAAGATGTTATAAATTAAATAAAATTATGTTCAATTACATATAATTTTACTTGACATTCCGGTCTTTGTCTAGGATTCTTCCCATCATGGGAGAAGCGTCTTTTACCGGTTTGCCGAAAGGATCACAACGGGGGAAATGCCTGGACAACCGGATAACGAAGACCGGAGAACAGGATTCATGAACAAGAATTCACTGAAGAAAATCCGAGAATCCATGCTCCTTTCCAAGGCGGAATTGGCCAGGAGGGCAGGCATAAGTCCCATCACCGTGGACCGTGTGGAAAAAGGCCTGCCCTGCAGGCTGGAAACCCAGCGCAAGATTCTAAGCGCCTTGGGATACGGACCCAAAGACCGCGTCAAGGTGTTCGGCGAGTAAGAAATGGCCCTGTTCAAGAAAAGCGATTATCTCGTGGGATTGGATATCGGCTCCGGCGCCATCAAGGTGGCCGAGATCCAGGAGTCCAGGGGTTCCCGGGCGTTGGTGCGTTTCGGCATGATTCCCATGCCCGTCGGCGCCATGGAAGAGGGGATGATCAAGGACCCCGAACAGGTGGCGGAAACCATCCAGGAGCTCTGCACTTCCGCGGACATCCAGGAGCCCAACGCCGCCATCTCCATCGCCGGCTACTCGGTCATCGTGAAGAACATCACGGTGGGCAAGATGTCCGAGGAGGAGATGCAGGAAAACCTCCACGTGGAGGCGGAGCAGTTCCTCCCCTTTGACGTGCAGGACGTCTACCTGGACTTCCACATCCTGGGCGACAACCCGGAAAAGGAAGGCCAGATGAACGTGGTCCTGGTGGCGGCCAAAAAGGACCTCATCGACGAGTACGTGTCCGTGGTGGAGCTTGCGGGGCTGAATCCCTGCATCATGGACGTGGACGCGTTCGCCCTCCAGAACATCTTCGAACTCAACTACGGCGAGGTCGACCAGATCGTCGCCCTGGTGGACGTGGGCGCCACCAAGACCAACGTGAACATCATCAAGGACAACAAGTCCGTGCTGATCCGGGACGTTTCCATGGGCGGCTGGCAGATCACCTCGGAGATCATGAGCCAGGGCGGATGCAGCGCCGAGGAAGCCGAGCAATGGAAGCTGGACCCCAAAAGCTCCAAGATGGACCCGGAGGAGCTTTCCGACATCATCGCCATGGCCTCCTCCCGGTGGTGCGAGGAAATCCGGCCGGCCATCGACTTTTTTTACTCCATCAACGAGGAACGTCCCGACAAGATCGTCCTTTCGGGCGGGGGCAGCCTGGTCAAGGGGTTCAAGGAGCTGCTCTCCCGGGAAACGGGAATTCCCGTGGAGATCATGGAACCCTTTTCCGCCCTGGAAATCAACGATAGCCAGTTCGACACCTCCTATCTGGAGCGTATCGCGCCCCAGGCCGCCATCTGCCTGGGCCTGGCGCTGCGGAAAGTGGGCGACAAATGATCCGCATAAACCTTCTTCCCTTTCGTGCTGCCCGCAAAAAGGAAAACATCCGGCGCCAGATCGCCGTGTTTTTCTTAAGCGTGCTCCTCATATTCGTGGCGCTTTACGGGGTGCACGACGTGCTGGCGGACAGGGTGGATATCCTCAAGGATGAAGTGGAAACCAAGAAGGCCGACCTTGAGCACTACAAGTCCCAGGTGGCGGAAGTGGAAAGGCTGCAGAAGCACATCGCCATGGTGGAGGGCCGCCTGAAGATCATCGACGACTTGGCCCGGCTCAAGGGCCAGCAGGTCCAGATGATGGAGGATTTGACCTCCCGGGTGGTGGAAAAGCGCATGTGGCTCACGCAACTGGAAAACACCGTCCAGTCCCTGACCCTGCGCGGCTATGCGCTGGACAACACCACGGTGGCCAACTTCATGTCCGCGCTGGAGGCCTCGGGCCAGTACACCAGCGTGGACCTGCAGAACGTGGTGCACGAGGACGGCGGCAAGGGCAAGTATACCCTCAAGAAGTTTGTCATCGTCTGCAACAAACCGGTCGTGACGGTGGCGGGTGAAGGCAAAAAGAAGAGGAAATAGCGCATGGACAAGTTCAAAGCCCAGTTGGCCCAGCTCGCTGAAAAGGTCGCCAAGCTTTCCCGCAGCCAGCGCATCGCCATCGTGGTGGCCGTCCTGGTGCTCATCGGCGGCGGCTTCACCTATTTCAGCTATCTTCCCCAGACCAAAAAGCTCACTACGTTGAAGAGCGACCTTGAGGAAGTGGAAAGGCAGCTCACCATCGCAAGGACCAAAGCCACCAAGCTGCCGGAACTGCGCAAGAAGCAACAGGAGATGGAACTGGCCTTCCTCAAGGCCAAGCAAAGCCTGCCCACGGGCAAGGAGATTCCCCAACTCCTGCAGGACATCTCCTCGTACGGGCGACAGGCCGGGCTGGAGTTCCATCTGTTCCAGCCCAAGGGCGAAACGCCCATGGAGTTTTATGCGGAAATTCCCATCGAGGTGAAGGTCCAGGGCGGTTATCACGAAATCGCCAAGTTCTTCGACAAGGTTTCCCGCATGGACCGTATCGTCAATTTTCAGAACCTTAAGATCGCCCCGGCCCAGGAGGGGGAGTGGGAAAAGCTCATGGCCACCTGCACGGCCGTCACCTATCGGTTCGTGGGCGCCGACGAAACGGGCAAATCATAAGATGAACGCGCTGCACAGACCTTGTATGGGGTGAGAAGAGCTTGCAATGAACCGGCTACGCCAACGGGTGGTCAAGCATGGGATCGAAGGCCCGCAAGGGCTTAAGGGAAATTCTTGCTCTGCAGAGACCCTTGAAATGACACAGAAACCAAAACGAGCGGCCATAAGGCGGGTGGGCGCCGCCCTGCCAGCCCTGTGCCTGCTGGCGGGCCTTTTGGCGCTCTCCTCCTGCGGGGGAGAGGAGCCGTCCGCGCCTCCTCCGCCTCCACCTGAGGTGGGGCAGGTTCTGCCGGAAGACTTGCCCCCGGCCTCCTTGCAGCAAAATCCGGCCCGGAACCAGCCCCTGGTTTCCGGGCCCTCCGCTCCCGCGGCAAAAGCGGGACCCGGGCCGCGGGCCGCGGAAAAGTCGTATGCGCCCCGGGCGTCCGGGGGCGCCTTGCCGGACTTGTCCGCAATAGCCCAGGCCCCGGTTTCCCGGGAATACAACCCCCTGGGTAAGCTCGATCCTTTCAAACCGCCGTTCCAGGAGAAAAGGACCGCGGGAGTGGCCCCGGGCAAAAGCAAGCCCAAGCGGGTGGTCAAGCCCACCAGGCCGCTTACGCCCCTGGAGAAATATTCCCTGGGCCAGCTTAGCCTGGTGGGGATCATCCGGGGCACCAGCGGGCCGTCCATGGCCATGGTGGAAGTACCCTCCGGGCGGGGCTACGTGGTGAAGTCCGGCACCCGCATCGGCAACAGCAACGGCCGGGTGGTGGCCATAGAAGCAGACAAGATCATCGTGGAAGAGCTTCGGGAAGACCTCTTAAACAACATACAGAAAGTCACCCGTGAGCTAACGCTCAAGAAATCGGCTGGGGAAGGATAGCATGAAGCGGAACTGGCCAAGACGTTTCGTTCTGGGATCGTTGGTTGCGGCTTTAACCCTGTGGTCGTTGTCCGGGTGCGCCGCCAAGAGGGAACCTGTTGGGGAAGAGCAAGCCCAGCAGGCGCTCCCCGCCACCGAAAGCAGGGTCATCACCGATATCTGGGTCACCGACACCGACGACACCAGCGGAGTGATGATCAAGGGAAGCGGACCGCTCAATACCACATGGGTGGAGAACACTTTCATCCCCAGCCTGGTCCTCTTTTTCGAGGATGCTACCCTGGGAGACGTGCCTCGGCAGGTGACCCCCGAGGGCGGGGCCATCAAGAGGGTGGTCGCCAGCCAGTCGAACGGCGATTTTCCGGCGGTCCGGGTGGAGATCGTGTTCGGCTCCAGCGTGCCGTACGAGGTGGTGGAGGAGGACTCCCAGGTCCGGGTGGTCTTCGACACCACGGCCCTCCCGCCCGAAGAGGAAGAGCAGGCCCGGGCCGAGGAACCCCCGCCCCTTCCCAAGGCAAAGCCCGAAACCGAGGAAACCGGCCAAGAGGCCGGGAAGGAGCCTGCGCCCAGCCCAGGCCCGGCTCCCTCCCATGCCGGGGTCGTCCTGGATGGCGGTGCAACGCCTGAGATGCCTGTGGACGAAAAGCCCGTGGAGGAAGCCGAGTCCAGCGCGGCCAAAGCTGTCTGGGTGGAAGAGGTGAATTTCGATTCGGCCCAGGACGGCCGCTCCACGGTGTCGATCAAGACCAGCGGCCCGGTGGATTACGAGGTCGCCAAGTCCGGCCCCAGGCGGGTGCTGGTGAACGTGTACGGCGCCAGGATCCCCAAGGAACAGCAGCGGCCGCTCATCACCACCCGTTTCGAGAGCGCGGTGGATCGCATCTCCCCCGCCCAGAAGACCCCCGATACCGTGAGCGTGCTGGTGGAACTGCGGGAGCAGGTCCCCTACCACGTGGAGCAGAAGGAAGGCGAACTCCTTTTGCACCTGGAGCCCTCCCGCATTCCGCCGCGGCCCTTGGCCCAGGCTTCCCTTCCCGACTGGGAAAAGGCCCTGACGTCCACGCTGGCGGAGGAAGCCATCAAGAAGGCGCGGGAAAAGGCCGAAAAAGGCGTCACCGGTGAGGGCGCGTTGTCCGAGACCGGCGCCGGCATCATGGACACCATTTCCGCCGACACCCTGGGACAGGAAACCGGCGGAGTCAAGTACACCGGCGAGAAGATCGCCCTGGATTTCTACAAGACGGACGTCAAGAACGTCTTCCGGATCTTGAAGGATGTCTCCGGACTGAATTTCGCCGTGGACCGGGACGTTACCGGCGAGGTCACCCTTTCCCTGGAAAAGCCCGTCCCCTGGGACCAGGTTCTGCACCTGGTCCTCAAGATGAACCAACTGGGCATGGTCCGTTACGGCGATATCATCCGCATCGCGCCCATAGCCACCTTGGATGCGGAGCAGAAGGCGGCCGAAGAGCGCCGGCAGGCCAGGATCGAGGCGGAAAAGGCGGCCCGCGAGGCCGAGGAGGCCCGGTTGGCCGCCGAGAAAGCCGCACAGGAGCTGGAGCCCCTGGTTACGGTGTACATCCCCGTGAATTACACCTCGGCCGCGGACCTCCAGGCCCACATCAACGAGATCAAGACGCCCGACCGCGGGCGGCTTTCCGTGGACACGCGCACCAACACGCTCATCATGACCGACACCCAGGACAAGATCGACCGCGCCATGGAAATCGTGGACGAACTTGACCGTGTGACCCCCCAGGTCATGATCGAAGCCCGCATCGTGGAAGCATCCACCCAGTTCTCCAGGGAAATCGGCCTGGACTGGGGAGGCGAAGTAGGCGTGCAGCCCGGTTCGGCCCGGGCGGGAATAGGGCCCCAGCGCGGGTTTGACATCCTGGGCGGCACCTATGGATTCAACTGGGCCGTGAACCACCCGTTCATCTCCAGCCAGAACCCCATCGGCTTCAACTTTACCAGGATCATGGGGTTGACCCCCCTGGAACTGAACGCCACCCTGAAAACCCTGGAGGCCAGGGGCTCGGTGAAGATCGTGTCCGCTCCCAAGGTGCTCACCCTGGACAACAAGACGGCCATGATCAAGCAGGGCGTGGAATATCCCGTGCCCACCGTGGACGACGCGGGCAACACGGTCATCGAGTACCGGGACGTGGACCTCCTCCTGGAAGTGACGCCCCACGTGACCCGCGACCGGCGGGTTTCCATGAAGATCGTCACCACCAAGAACGACATCGGCGACCAGGTGGCCGGCGGCGTCAGCTTCACCACCAAGGAAGCGGAAACCGAACTTCTGGTCAACGACGGGGACACGGTGGTCATCGGCGGCATCATCAAGACCTCGGACCGGTACGCGACCGAGGGTCTGCCCGGGCTCATGGACATTCCCATCCTGGGCTGGCTGTTCAAGTCCAATGCCCGCTTAAACCAGCGCGAGGAGCTGTTGGTCTTCATCACACCGAGGATCGTGGACCTGGAGGAGAGATGATCTTCTCGCGGCACATGACCTTGGTATAATTATGATTAATCTGTCTTCCGGCATCCGGGAGCCAGGAAGGCAAGAACCTCTTTTCACCAAAGGGGCACCCCAAATGGAACGCAGGCATTTTAGCTGGGCCCACATCCTTCTCATGGGAATCATCCTTCTTTCCCTGGCCGCATGCGGTCCCGGGGGAGAGGCGGAT
>JAFDHW010000473.1 GCA_019308705.1 Deltaproteobacteria bacterium | reverse complement strand
GAGCAACCAGAAGGGCTCGGGAACCTACAGCGTGGCGGCGGACGGCGCGGTCACCATGCAGGGTTTCCCGGACGACGCCGGGCAGGCGTTTGTGGGGGTCCTTTCCTCGTCCGGCGACCTCCTGGTGCTGGCCAACACGGACGAGGCGGACGACCAGTTCGTGGGAACCATGGTCAGGGCCGGGTTTTCCTACACCGCGCGCGACCTTTCCGGCGACTACCAGGCGGTCCTCTACGGCACCGGGGACGCGGGGGCGACCAGGGAGGCTTTTTTGGGGAGCTTCACCTTCGACGGCCGCGGGGGTTTCACCTATTCCGGCACGTCCAGCAACTCGGCATCCGGGGCCTCTCTGCCCATGGACCCGGCCGCCGGCGCGGCCTATTACCTGAACTCCAGCGGCATGGGCTTTTTGGACTTCGGCTCTGGAGATATTCTCAACGTGGCCGTCCTGGACGGCGGCGGCGCGGCGGTTCTGGCGGAAATCACCAGCGGTCAGGAATACGGCGTTCTCCTGAAGGTGCCGCCCGCCTCTCCGCCCGCCGTGGATCCGGCGGCCGAGGAGGCAAGCTGCTTTGCGGGGGGCTGGAGGTGATCGGTGCGCCGGGCGGCTGTTCCGGGCCGCACGGGCCGGGCATCCCGAAAAGGGCGCGAAACCACGGCCGGCGGCGGCTTTCCTTCGATATGTTTGTGTGCTATTTATCAAACCAGCACTGTCATCCCAAAAGGGGGGGCCGGTTCTCCGGGTCCCGGCAAGACAAACGGAAGACCCCGCTTTTGGCTGCGGTTTCTTCAACTTCACGAAAGGAGCAAAAAATGCGTCATCGCGGGTTGTTGTTTGTGGCGGCAATGCTCATGGTCTTTGCCGGGCCGAGCCTGGCGGGGGCGGCGTTTTCCAACGCGAGCTTAAGCGGGAGTTATTTCGGCAACGTCTACATGGGCGAGGCGACCAACTGGGCGACGGCCTTTGTGACCTTCACCTTCGACGGCGCAGGGTCCTGCACCATCACGGGCACCTACGCGGACAACACCACGGCCAGCCAGGCATTCGCGGACACGGGAACCTACACCGTGTCATCCCTGGGCTACGTCGAGCTCTCCTACGCGGGGGGCGGGGACCACGCCGGGTATCTCAAGGACGGCGGCGACGTCCTGGTGGTGGCCAACCTCACGGACCAGACCAGCCAGGAGGTGGGCGTCGTGGTGAAGAAGGGGTCCGGGATGAGCACCGCGGACCTGAACGGCACCTACCACGCGGCGGCGTACGTGGCCTCCACGGGTGAGCGCATCTCGGTCCTGGGCACCTTCACTTTCGACGGCCTCGGCGCCTATACGGGCACGTTGAACTACAACTCCACCCTTGGCGGGACGGGGACCATCTCCGGTTCGGGCACCTACAGCGTGGCCGCCGACGGCACCGTGACCCTGACCGGGTTTCCCGACGGCGCGGGCCAGGTCATGATGGCGGGCCTCTCTTCCGACGGCAACGTGGTGGCCATGGCCAACGTGGACGAGGCCGACGATCAGGTGGTGGCCACCCTGGTCAAGAAGGGGTCGGGCTATTCCGCGGCTTCCCTGTCCGGCAAGTACCACGTATCGGTCTACGCCTACGATGGGGGTGTCAGGCAATCCATCCTGGTCACCATAACCTTCGACGGGGCCGGCGGCTTCACCTATTCGGGCACGGTCAATGACTCCCAAGGCGGGGTCGGAGCCATACCCGCGACCAATGGAACGTACACCGTGGCCGCGGACGGCACCGGCACCCTGGATCTGGGCCAGGGCGACACCATGGAGATCGCCCTGTTGTCCGACGCAACCATGGCTGTGGGCGCGACTCTCGCCTCGGGCTCGGATCAGGAATACGCCGTGGTGGTGAAGAACACCGCCACCAGCACCTCTGGCGGCATCACCGGCGGCGGCATCACCGGCGGCACCACGGGCGGCGACAGCAGCAGCGGCTGCTTCATCCGCAGCCTGCACTAGCACAACCACGGCACAAACAGAAACGGCGCGCCGAAAGGCGCGCCGTTTTTTTAGTGTGCCGAGCATGTTCGACAGCTTGGAGGTGAAAGTCCTCTGACCAACCTGATGGAGGTGAAGGTCTAGTGAAGCGCAAGGGCGTCGTCGCGAGGCGGGGTCTGA
>JAFDHW010000472.1 GCA_019308705.1 Deltaproteobacteria bacterium | reverse complement strand
ACCACGCAGGCGTTGTGCTCCTTCAGGTAGCGGCCCACCGCCCGCGCGGCCACACCCCGGTTGCCCTCGTCCAGGGCCGAGGCCGGCTCGTCCAGAAGCAGCACCCGGGGCTTTAGCAGAAGTGCCCGCAGCAGGCACACACGCTGCTTCTGCCCGCCGGAAAGGCTCGCCGCGTCGTGGGCCAGGTCCACCTCCTCCATTCCCAACTCGTCCAGCCCCCGGCGGAGCGTGTCCCTGGCCGGCCGGGCTAGGTCCGCGTTGGCGGAAAAGGAAAAGGGAAGCAGAAGGTTCTCCTCCACGCTTCCGGGCATGAACGCCGGGGCCTGGTGCACAAACCCCACCCGCCGCCGCAGCAAGGGCGGAGCGTAGTCCTCCACGGGCCTGCCGTCATACAGGATGGTCCCGGCCCGGGGCGTCTCCAGGCGCACGGCCAGGCGCAGGAAGGTGGACTTGCCAACGCCCGAAGGGCCGGAAAGCAGCGCGTAGTCTCCCGGATAAAACGCCGCGTCCGCCCGGGCAAGCACGTCCGCCCGGCCGGGGTAGGCGAAGGCTACGTCCTTGTATGCAAGCAACGGCTCAGTCATGGGTCTTTTGACGGCCCCCCTCCCAGGTGGTAAAACCCATTTTCACCTTTGTGCCGCAAACCGGGGGGAGAAATCCATGGAAATCCGCCAGATCCTGGTGGGCAGGCTGGCCGTGTTCTGCTACCTGGCGTATGATCCGGACACCCGCGCGGCCGTGCTCATCGACCCGGCCCTGGAAACCGGCCGCATCCTGAGGGATGTGGAAAAGGAGGGCTGCCGCCATCCTTTCCGCCACCGGGGCGAAGCTGGCCGTGCACCGGCTGGAGGCAAAGCGCCTGTCCGGCCTGTTCACCCGGGGGCTTTCCAAGGTGCTTGGCGGGGCCGCCTCGCCCAGGCCCGACCGCCTGCTCGCCGACGGGGACGCCCTGGACTTTGGCAAGCAGACGTTGACCGTGCTCCACACCCCCGGCCACACCCCGGGCGGCATCTGCCTGTACACCCCGGGCCACGTGTTCACCGGAGACACCCTGTTCGTGGGCTCCGTGGGCCGCACGGACCTCCCCGGCGGCAGCACCGCGACTTTGCTGTCCTCCATCCGGCGAAAGCTCTACACCCTGCCCCCGGAAACCATCGTGTGGCCGGGCCACCACTACGGCCGGACGCCCACCTCCACCATCGCCCGCGAGATGGCCGAAAACCCGTTCACGAGGTAACCGGCTTTCCAGGGATAAGAAGGAACCGGCGGAAGCGGGATACCCTCGGGGCGCCCGGCTACAGGCGGAATACCGTCGGCTTGCCTTCGGGATCGATGTCGATGCCCACGGTGTCGCCGGTGGTGAACCCCAGGCGGCGGAATTCGGCCACCACCTGGTCATGGCGCTCCATGTTCCAGTACAGCGACCACATGGGGTTTCTCAAGGTGTCCACCCCGTAGGCGTCGTGGGAGCCCAGGTTCACCCGGAACCGGTCCTTGGCGATGAGGGTGTCGGCCTCGGCCAGGAAGTAGTCCTGGCGGTAAATGTTGGTATGAAGCGCCTTGGACAGGCGCTCCTGCAGCTCGGGAAAGTCGTCCAGGTAATGGGCGGCCACCTGGTAGAGCTCCTTGGGCTCGCGGATGGAAAGGCCCAGGACCGCGAACAGCTGGTTCAACACCGCGAACTCCTCCAACCTGCGCTCGTAGTCTCGGATCACGTCCAAAACGTCCTCGATGGTGGTGGCGGACTTGCCGTCCGCAAGCACGATCTCCTCGCACTTGGAGATGACCTCGATGTAGAAGGCCTTGTTGTCCATGACGAAGATAGGCCGCTCGCGGTAGTTCCTGTGCTTCCTGATACGGCGCACGCCGTCCAGCTTCACGGACCGCTCGGACTCCTTCTGCTCCAGGGTGTCGATGCGGGAGATATCCTTGGCCTGCACGACCCAGATGCGGCCGTCCTCGGACACCACGTACTCGATCTCGCATCGGAAGCCCAGGTGCTCCTGGATGTCCTTGGACATCTGCACCAGCCTGCGGTCATGCGGGGTGTCGGTGATGTAGGGCTCGGTCTGGATCTTGGCCAGGGGATCGCAACAGTAGCCGAACTCCCAGGTAGGCCCCACCATCTTGGCCATGATCCCGCTTCCTTGAATGTAGGGCATGACGATGACGCCCATCTCTTCCAAGTCCAGGTTGGGCGCGCCGGAAAACATCTGCTGGCGCATGATGGAAAGGCGCTTGGCGGTCTTGGCCAGCTTGATGATGCGCTTTCTGGCGTACTTGATGCCGCTCACATCCGCGTAGGTTTCCAACGAGTCGAAGGTGCCGCCCTTGTAAAACTCTTCCAGGGGATGGGCGCTTCGGGCGATGACCTTGAAGCTTTCCTGGTGCCGGGAGAGGAACTTCTCCAGCCTGACGAAGTTCTCCTTCTCGAAATCTCCGGCCGGGACGTAGATGAAGTCCGGGACGTTGAAGCCCCCCTCCACGAGGCGGGTAAGCAGGCGCGCCTTTTCCGGCAGACGCTCGGGCATGGATGACTACTCTCCGAAAGGCTGGCAATGGATCCAATTATAAGCCCGCAACGGGCCGCTGGGAAGTGAAACCGGCGGGAAAAAAAGGGTTGTCGAGGGATCTGGACGGGCGGCCTACAGCAACCTGCGAAGGGTTGGTTGTGCTGTCGGCTTCGGAAAGCCCCCGCCACGCGGCCTCGCCGGAAAGCCCCAGCACCAGCAGGGCCGCGTCCCCAGCCCCGGCCTTGATGTAATCCCTGACCTCGGCGGTGTTCAACCGGGTTTTCACCACCCACGCGCCCGGAGCGGGGGAAAACCGGGCATCCAGCCCGGATTATTCACGAAGCCTGATTTCCGTGCTGGCAAGGCTAGAGGGGTGAAGGCGTACTTTGGTACGCCGAGCCCCGATAACGCGGCCAGCGCGGAAATCGGGCGAGCCC
>JAFDHW010000471.1 GCA_019308705.1 Deltaproteobacteria bacterium | reverse complement strand
CCTGGCGCTCGGGGATGCTTTTGGGCCGCTCCGTTATGCCCAGCTTGCGCATGCCCGAGGACACCGCGCCCGAAGACACCAGGAGGACCTCCCTGCCGCCGTCCATCAGCCTGGAAATCTGCCCGGCCAGGGACTCGATCAAGGCCACGTTCAGCCCCCCGGGACCGGTGAGCACCCCGGAGCCCACCTTCACCACCACCCGGCGTGCGGAAAGGAAGGTGGATTTTCTCCGTTCTTCCAGGGAGATGTCTTGGGTGTCCGTCACGGCTTATCCCAGCCTTTTCGCAATCTCGTTTTTGAGCTCCTCCACACCCTGGCCGGTGAGCGCGCTGATGGCGAACAGGGGCGCGGGCGCGCCGGGCGCGCTTGCGAACCGCCGGGCGTTCTCTTCGGCGCCGGGGAGGTCCAGCTTGTTCAATACCACGAGGGCGGGTTTTTCCGCCAGGGCGGGGTCGTAGGCGGCAAGCTCCCGCCGGATGGTTTCATAAGGGGAAAGGGGGTCGTGTTCCGGCAGGTCCGAGGCGTCCACCAGGTGCACCAGGATGCGGTTTCTCTCCACGTGGCGCAAGAACCGCAGGCCAAGGCCCGCGCCTTCGTGGGCGCCTTGGATGAGCCCGGGGATGTCCGCCACCACGAAGGGCTCGGCGTTTTTCGGGTAGGCCACGCCCAGGGTGGGGGCCAGGGTGGTGAAGGGGTAGTCGGCCACCTTGGGGGTGGCGGCGGAAAGGGCCCGGACCAGGGAGGACTTGCCCGCGTTGGGCAGGCCCACGACGCCGCAGTCGGCCAGAAGCTTCAGGACCAGCTTCAGGGTCTTTTCCTCGCCGGGCTCGCCGGGCTGGGCGAACTTGGGGGCCTGGTGGGTGGAGGTGGTGAAGTGGGCGTTTCCCTTGCCGCCCCGGCCGCCCTTGGCCGCAAGCCAGGTCTTGCCGTCGGCGTCCAGGTCCGCCAGGCGCCCGCCCGTGGCCGCGTCCGCGATCACCGTGCCCACGGGAACCTCTATGATCAGGTCCTCGCCGCTTCTGCCGGTCTTGTTGCTGCCGCCGCCGGGGCGGCCGTTTTCTGCCCGGAAGCGGTGCTTGTAGCGGAAAGGGTACAAGGTGCGGCGGGAGGAGGAGGCCCTGAAAACAACGTCGCCACCCTTGCCGCCGTCTCCCCCGCTGGGTCCTCCGCGGGGGACGTACTTTTCGCGCCGGAAGGCGACGCAGCCCTTGCCGCCCGCCCCCGACGCCACGACCAGGGTGGCCTCGTCGATGAACTTCACGCCGGATAGACGCTTACCTTTTTTTTGTCCCGGCCCTTGCGCTCAAACGCCACGCGGCCGTCGATGAGCGCGAACAGGGTGTAGTCGCGCCCCATGCCCACGTTGTTTCCGGGGTGGAACCGGGTGCCCAGCTGGCGGACGATGATGTTGCCCGCCCGGACGTTCTCGCCGCCGTATTTCTTGACGCCGCGGCGCTGTCCCTGGCTGTCGCGGCCGTTTCGGGAACTGCCGCCCGCTTTCTTGTGTGCCATGACCCGTCTCCTGCGCCGGCCGCATGACGGCCTTGCGCGGTGCATGGCCGGAGGCCTGAAGGCTCCGGCCGGGAGTTTCGCTTTTCTACGCCTCGATGCGGTCCACGTACACGGCCGTGTAGGGCTGGCGGTGGCCGCGCTTGCGGCGGAAGCCCTTGCGGCGCTTGTACTTGAAGACCAGGACCTTCTTGGCCTTGTCCTGCTCCACGATCCGGCCCACCACGGCGGTGTTCTCCACCTGGGGCCGGCCGATGGACAGGGCTTCGCCGTCCGAATACAGCAACACGTCGTCGAACCGGACCTCGGCTCCCACCTCGCCGTCGAGCTTCTCCACCCGGATGGTCTGGCCGGGGGCGACCCGGTATTGTTTTCCGCCGGTGCGGATGACCGCGTACATGAAAACTCCTCCTTCTTCCTCGGCTCTGGCCCCCGGCCCGGGGCCGGAGCCCCGTGGCCGAAGAGAGAAAAACGGTTATGTAGACCCGTCGGGGCATCTTGTCAAGGGCTTTGGGCAGGCCCTACAGGGCAAACGCATATGCGTCAGCTTGTGGGACGCATGGTCCGCCCGGGGGTCTTCCACGCCGGAAACGTATGCAAACAAACCATTCGCTTCCATGCCACCCCACTGTTATCGTTAACAATA
>JAFDHW010000037.1 GCA_019308705.1 Deltaproteobacteria bacterium | reverse complement strand
CTGGCCCGCGTTTTCCCAGATCATCCTGGTCTTGTGCATGTTCATCGGCGCGTCCGCCGGGTCCACGGGCGGAGGCATAAAGTGTCTGCGCGTCCTGCTCCTTTTCAAGTACGCCTACCGCGAGCTGTTCCGTCTGGTGCACCCCCGGTCCGTGTCCCCGGTCAAGCTCGGGGGCAGGGCGGTGCCCGAGCCGGTACTGTCTGCCATCGCCGGATTCTTCCTGGCCTACGTGGGGCTTTTCGCGCTCATTTCCGTAGCCCTGTCCGCCATGGGGGTGGACCTGGTGACCAGCGTGGCCGCGGTGGCAGCCACCATGGGCAACATCGGCCCGGGCCTGGGAGCCGTGGGCCCCATGGACAACTTCGCCGCCATTCCCTACGCGGGCGAATGGCTCCTCATCTTCGCCATGCTGCTCGGCCGCCTGGAAATCTACACGGTGATCATCCTTTTGGTCCCCGAGTTCTGGCGCAAATAAGCCCCTCTTGACATTCCCATACCGGCGGGTTATGAGGGCGGACAGACAACTTGGTCTGCCGGGAAAGGGAAGACGGTGTAAATCCGTCGTGGTCCCGCCGCTGTGAGCGGGGACGAAAGCCGCAAAAGCCACTGTCCTGAACAAAGCAGAATGGGAAGGCGCGGCGAGTAGGATGATCCGCGAGCCAGAAAACCTGCCCGGCAGAAGCCCTTCCCATCCGGCGCGGTCACCGGGAAAGGGAGGCCGGGAAGCTCCCCGGACGAACCGGAAGCTTCCCGTGCAAGGATGAAGAAGCTGGGTGCAATCCTTGGGCGTATCGGCCCGAGGATTTTTTTATGCCTGGAAAACGGACATTTTTCCGCAGAAAAGCCGCCCTGGCAGGGTCCTTTCTGTTCGCCGCCCTGGCGGTCTTGCTTGGGCTGCCTTCCGGCCCGCAGGCCGTGGATTCCAAGCTCCCCCGGGCTTCCGGACCCGTTCCCTCCCGCATCATCACCATGGCACCTTCCATCACGGAGATCGTGTTCGCCCTGGGCCAGGGCCACCGGGTGGCCGGGGTCTCGGATTTCTGCACCTACCCCCCCGAGGCCCTGGAAAAGCCCAGCGTGGGCGGGCACCTGAACCCCAACACCGAGCGCATCACCGTGCTTGGGCCCGATCTGGTCATCCTCCAGGGCAAAAGCGAAAAGACCGCCCGGTTCTGCGAAAAGCGCGGCATTCCCATGCTGTTCGTGGATATGGACTCCATCCCCACCATCTACAAGGGCATCCGCACCATCGCGAAGACCCTTTCCTGCGTGGACCGGGGCGAGGCCCTCATCAGAGACATCCAGGCCCGCCTGGACGAGGTGAAAAAGCGCATCGCGGGCAAGAAGCGCCGGAGCGTGTTCATCTGCATCGGCCGGGAGCCGGGCGGGGTCGCCAGCCTGTACACCACCGGAGGCAACAGCTTCGTTAGCCAGCTGGTGGAAATCGCCGGCGGCGACAACATCTTTGCGGACGTGAACCACCCTTACCCGGAAGCCTCCAAGGAGGTGCTCATCCGCCGCGCGCCCGAAGTGATCCTGGACATCCGCCTGGGCCGGGACATCTCTCCGGAACAGGCCCAAAAGCTCAAGGCCGCGTGGAAGGTGCTCCGTGGCGTGCCCGCGGTGGAGAACGGCGAGATCCACGTGCTCACCCGGGATTTTCTCCTGGTCCCCGGCCCGCGGGTCGGCCTGGCCACCCAGCGGTTCGCCGAAGTGCTCCACGGGGAGGAGGCCCATGAATAGCTGGAAAAAGGCCCTGCTTTCCGTGGAGGAGGTGTGCTTCTCCTACCCCCGGGCCAACTTCGCCCTTAAACAAGTCTCCTTTGCCGTGGAAAAGGGCGAGGTGCTGGGGGTGATCGGCCCCAACGGGTCGGGAAAGAGCACCCTTTTGCGCATTGCCTCGGGGATCATGGCTCCTTCCTCGGGCCGGGTGCTGGCCCTGGCCGGGGACCTGTCCGCCCTGAGCCGAAAGGCCCGCGCACGGATCCTGGGATACCTTCCCCAGCAGGCCCCGGCGCGCCTGGACTTTTCCGTTCAAGAGGCGGTGTCCATGGGCCGGTTTCCCCATTGCCGCGGGGCGGGGTTTCTGGGCCCGGAGGACGTGGCCGCGGTGGAGCGCGCCATGGAGCAGGCGGACGTCCTGGGCCTGGCGGGCCGTTCCTTTTCCCGGCTTTCCGGCGGCGAACGCCAGCGGGTGCTTTTGGCCTCGGTCCTGGCCCAACAGCCGCGGGTGCTCCTTCTGGACGAACCCACCAGCGCCATGGACATCCACCAGCAGGTGCGGTTCTTCCGCCTGGTGAGAAAGTTGTGCAGCCAGGGGCTTTCCGCGGTGGTGGTGACCCATGATCTGAACCTGGCGTCCCGGTTTTCCCACCGCCTGCTGCTGCTCAAGGACGGGCGGGTGATCCAGGAAGGCCCACCCGCGGCGCTCATCACCCAACAAGTTCTGGCGTCCGTGTACGGCGAGGGCATCCGGGTGCTGGACTCGCCCGACGCGGCCGGGCCCCTGGTGGTGCCGGACCCCGGAGGCGCGCCATGACCAGCGCAACCCTTGTCCAGAGCCCCGGGCGCTTCATGGCCCGGCTGGCCGTGTACGCGGTCTTGGCCGTCGCGGTGCTCATCCTGGCTCCCTTCTTCGGGGCCGAGCCCCTGGACCCGGGCGTGGTGCTTCACGCCGTCCTGGGCAAGAGCGCGGGCGTGGGCGCGGACATCTTTTTCCTCCACCGGCTGCCACGAGTGCTTTTGGCTTTCCTGGTGGGCGGGTCCCTGGCGGTTTCCGGCGCTTCCCTCCAGGTGGTGCTCAGAAACCCCCTGGCCGAGCCCTTCATCCTGGGCATCGCCGGGGGCGGAGCCGTGGGCGCGGTGTTCGCCATCTCCGTACCCGCGCTCATGATCACGGCGGGGCCCTTTTCCACGGTGCACGTGTTCACCCTGGCCGGGTGCCTGGCCTGCATGGCGGCCATCTACTTTCTGGCCTCGGGCGCCACGGGTGTTTCCATGAACACCATTTTGCTCGCCGGGGTCACGTTCAACGTGCTGTGCGGCGCGGCCATCCTGCTTTTGCGCTACCTGGTGAGCCCGCACCTGTTGGTGACCATGGACCGGTGGATGATGGGCGGCCTGGACGTGGTGGGTTACAGGGAATTGGCCGGGCTTCTGCCCCTGGCCGTGCCCGGGGTTTTTCTCTTGTTCATCCACGCGCCTGCCTTGAATCAGTTGGCTTTTGGCGAGGAGATGGCCGCGGGCCACGGGGTGGACGTGGCAAAGGTGCACAAGCAGGTGTTTTTGGGCACCGGGCTTGCCACGGCCGCGGCCGTGACCATGGCCGGGCCCATCGGATTCGTGGGGCTGGTGGTGCCTCACGCGGTGCGAAGGCTCTCCGGCCACGACCAGCGGCTGGTGCTCCCCGCCTCCTTTTTGGCTGGCGGGGGATTTTTGACCCTGTGCGATTTGTTCGCCCGCACGGTGGTGGCTCCTACGGAAATGCCCGTGGGCATCATCACCGCCATGATCGGCGGGCCGGTTTTCTTGCGCATCCTGTTCAAGAAGCGGGATTGAAAAAGGGAGGTTTGCGATGAAAAAACCGATGATCCTGGCCCTGGCGTTTCTGCTGGCCACGCCGGCTTTGGCCCTGCGTGCGCCGCAGCCCGCGGATTTCGAGGACGTGGGCGCGGTCTTGTCCCCGGAAACCTTTTGGAACGGCGCGGACGGCTCCGGCTCCTACACCAGCGGGGATTGGAATTTCGCCAACATCTACAACGCCACCTGGGGTTCCTGGGAGGGTTTCGCCTATTCCAATGTCACGGACACCACCACCAAGGATTACTCCAACCAGTACGCCGCCATCACCGGCGGCGGGGTGCGGGGGTCCGCCACCTACGGCGTGGCCTACCAGGGAATGGCCGGACCTCCGGTGGCAACCAACACGACGGGGGCCGCCCCCATCAGCGGCCTGTACGTGACCAACACGGCCTACGCCTACTGGACCATGAAAGAGGGCAACGCGTTCGCCAAGAAGTTCGGCGGAGCGGACGGCACGGACCCGGACTGGTTTTTGTTGACCATCACGGGCAGGGACGCCCAGGGCGCGGTCACCGGCACCACGGAGGTCTACCTGGCGGACTTCCGATTCTCCGACAATACCAAGGATTACATCCTGGACAAGTGGAAATGGGTGGACCTGGCCGCCTTCGGTTCAACGGCGACCCTGGAGTTTTCCCTGTCCTCCTCGGACAATGGTGACTGGGGCATGAACACGCCCGCGTATTTCGCCCTGGACAGCTTAAACGGCGTGCCCCTTGAGGTGGGAGCCGACTCGGATGATTCTTCCGGGTGCTTTGTGGGCGCGGCGGGACAGGGCTCCCTGCTCACAACCTTGCTAAACCGGCTGTTTGACTAACCCCCACGGGCTTTTGCCCCTTGCATCAAAAAGGACGGGGCGGCTCCATCCAGGGGCCGCCTCGTATGCTTCATGAAAAAGATTGCATTGCTGCTCATCCTGCTTTCCCTGCCTTCCCCGGTGTCCGCCGGGGAAGGGGAGGACGAGCCCGCCCTGCGCTACGAGATGGAGGAACTGGTGATCACGGCCTCCAAGACCGAGCAGACTGCGGGCGAGGTGCCCGGAAACGTCACGGTTATCTCCCGGCAGGATATCGAGGACTCGGCCTCGGACTCCGTGTCCGCACTACTCTCCAGGGAGGAAGGGGTGACCATCCGAAGCCCGTTGGGCAACGACCGCCAGGCCGCGGTGGACATCCGTGGCATGGGCGACACGGCGGCCTCCAACGTGGTGGTCATGGTGGACGGCGTGCGTCGGAACTTCGCGGACCTCAGGGGCGCGGACCTGTCCCTGGTGTCCCTGGACCAGGTGGAGTCCCTGGAGATCGTGCGGGGGGCGGGGAGCGTGCTCTACGGCTCCGGGGCCGTGGGCGGGGTGGTGAACATCATCACCAAAAGGCCCGACGGTCCGCCCCGGGTGCGCACCTCGACCTCCTACGGCTCCTTCGGCACCCTGGATGCCCGGGTTTCCTCGGACGGCCGGACGAAAAAATGGGCCTACGGGGCCACGGCGGGATACTACGACTCCGACGGGTTCCGCGACAACGGGTATTTGCGCAAGAAGGACGCGGCGGCCAAGATCTCCCGCCGGCTGGGGGACTGCCTGGTCCTGGACGCCCGGGGCTCGTGGTACGAGGCGGACCAGGGCCTGCCCGGAGCCGTGCCTGCGGCCTGGGCCTACGACCCGGACCTGCGCGACGGCACCAGGAACCCGAATGACTTCTCCCACACCGAGGACGTGTCCGCGTCCCTGGGCGCGGAAGCGGACCTGGGGCCGTGGGGAACGCTCAAGGTCAAGCGCTCCTACCGGGTGCGGGACGACTCCTACATCATCGGGTTTTCGCCCCTGGTGCCCGGGGAGGACCAGACCGACACCATCGAGGAAAACTCCCGGTTCCTGGACGCCTCCTGGCGGCTGTCCCGCGTGGTGGGCGGGCTGGACCAGTCCCTGACCCTGGGCCTGGACCACCGCAAGACGGACTACATCCGCCAGGAGAACTCCCGGAACCGCCGGTCCAACGCGGACGTGGAGACCCTGGGACTTTACGCCCTGGCGAACATCTCCCCGGCCAGGGTCCTGACCCTGCGCGCGGGCGGCCGCACGGACGTCCAGGAGGTGACCTTCCGCGACGACGCCCTGAAGGACTTCGGCGGGGTTCCATACTGGGTGAACGGCCCCGAGGCCACACGGGACTTTGACAACACGGCCTGGGAGGCCGGGGTGGTGTGGTCGCCCGCGGACTGGTCCGAGCTGTATTTCAACGGGGCCACAAGTTTCCGGGTGCCCAACGTGGACGAGCTGGCCTTCGCCGCCGGGACCCTTGAATCCCAGACCTCGCGGCACCTGGACGCCGGCGTTCGGCTGCGCCTGGGATCATGGGTGGAAACCAGCGTAACGGTGTTTGATATCCACACCGAGGACGAGATCTTCTTTGACCAGTCGCTCCAGGCCAACCGGAACTTCGAGGATGACACCCTGCGCCGGGGCGTGGAAGCGCGCGTTCGCGCGTGGCCGGCCAGCGGCCTCTCCATCTGGGCCAACGCCACCATCCTGCGGGCCACGTTCGAAAACCAGGACGAGGCCACCATCCCCCTGGTGCCGGAACAAACGGCCTCCGCGGGCGTGGAATACGCGCCCCGGCCGGAATGGCTTCTCACCGCGTACGCAGACTGGGTGGGCGAGCGCTACGACGGCAACGACATGGACAACACCCGCTATGAGAAACTGGACTCCTACCTCACCGCCGGGGCCGGGGTGCAGTACCGCGCGGACAATCTTTCGGCCTTCGTGGGGGTGAACAACATCTTTGACCAGGAATACTCCAGCCTGGCCTATTCCGAGGCCCATTACCCCATGCCGGGCAGGAGTTTCCGTGGAGGCGTAACGTGGACGTTTCCTTAAAGCGTTGGTTCAGCTTGTTGGCCCTAACCCTTGTCCTCGGGTGCTTTCCCGCCTGGGCCGGACCCTACGCCCCGGCGGCCGGGACCCCGGGCACCACGGCCATTCCCAAGGATTCCGCCGCGTTCGTGGCCTGGGCCGCGGGATGGGAGAACTTCGTCATGGGCGCGGAACTGGACCCGGCCTACGCCGACCCGGCCAAGGCCCTGGGACCGGCCGAGGGCAACTCCCTGGACGTGGTGTCCCTGGGCAGGGCAGGGGAGATCACCCTGGTGTTCGCGCCCTTTTCCGACGGCCCGGGGTGGGATTTCGCGGTGTTCGAGAACGGGTTTTCCGACACCTTCCTGGAGCTTGCCCGGGTGGAGGTGTCCTCGGACGGGGTGAACTTCGCCCGGTTTCCCGCAACTTCGCTCACCGCCGCGCCCGTGTCGGCGTTCGGCGCCCTGGACCCCACCGACGTCGACGGGCTGGCGGGCAAGTACCGCCAGGGATATGGCACGCCCTTCGACCTTTCGGACCTGGCCGCGGCCCCGCTGGTGGCCGCCGGGACCGTGGACCTTTCCGCCATCACCAGGGTGCGGATCATCGACGTGGTCGGAGACGGCTCGCAAAAGGATTCCTCGGGCCGTCCCATCTACGACCCTTATCCCACCACGGGCAGCGCGGGATTCGACATAGACGCCGTAGGCGTGTCCGGCGGCGCGTCCTACCCCGTGGGAACCTACACCCCTCCGCCGGCCCCGGCCCAAAGCGGCTCCGCCGGGATAGGGGACGAAGGGGGATGTTTCCTGGGAACCGCCTGGGGGGCGTCCCTGCCCGGGAAGCCCTGAATCGCCGCACGCGGTCCGCGAAGCGTGGGTCTATTCTTTCCTCTTCAAAACAAACCCCGTGCGGTTGGGGATGTACAGGTACATGCCCACGCGGCCCTGGTCGTCCGGGGAGGAGTGGTGTTCCACGGAATGATCCAGGCGGCCGTGGCCCAAGAATTCGGGGTCGTCGGAGTCCAGGAGGTATTGGTAGACCCCGGCGGGGGCCAGGATGCGGTAGTCCGTGAAGGATCGGGTGGGGTGGAAGTTGAACACGAACACGTCGAAGCCCCGCACGAACGCCAGGACCATGTCCCCTTCGTTCAGGTGGAGCAGGTAAGGGCCGGGCTGGGCCAGCCAGCCGCGGTCGCGGCAGGCGCGCACCATGGCCTGGTCGAACTTCTCCAGGTAGTGGTACTTGAGCTTGGGATTGTCGGCCAAAGACCACTGGCGGCGGGCGTACCAGCAAGACCAGTTGTTTCCCGGCCGGGGAAAGTCGATCCATTCCGGGTGGCCGAACTCGTTGCCCATGAAGTTTAAATACCCGCTTTGGGCCGTGGACAGGGTGACCAGGCGGATGGCCTTGTGCAGGGCCACGGCGCGCTGGGCGACCATGTCCGGATCGTCGGCGTTCATGTGGTCGTAGATGTTTTTTCCCGCCAGCCACATCATGATGGTCTTGTCGCCCACCAGGGCCTGGTCGTGGGACTCCGCGTAGGAGATGGTCTTCTCGTCCGTCCGGCGGTTGGTGAGCTCGAACCACAAATGGCCCATGGGCCAGTCCTCGTCGCGCATCTCCTTCAACAGCTTGATCCAGTAGTCCGGCACGCCCATGGCGTAGCGGTAATCGAACCCGGTGCCGCCCTGTTCGAGGGGGCAGGCCAGGCCCGGCATGCCCGAAACGTCCTCGGCCACGGTCACCGCGTCGGGCCGGATGGCGTGGATGAGCTTATTGGCCAGGCGCAGGTAAGCCAGGGCGTCTTCGTCCACGGACCCGTCAAAGTAGTCGTCGTAGGAGGTGAACGCCTTTCCCATGCCGTGGTGCAGATACAGCATGCTGGTCACCCCGTCGAACCGGAACCCGTCCACGCGGTATTCGTCCAGCCAGAACCGGCAGTTGGAAAGCAAAAAATGCAGGACCTGGGGCTTGGAGTAGTCGAACAGCATGGAGTCCCACAACGGGTGGCGGCCCCGGCCGCCCTCGTGGAAATACTGGTACGGGGTGCCGTCGAACCTGGCCAGGCCTTCCACCTCGTTGGCCACGGCGTGGGAGTGCACCAGGTCCATGATCACGGCGATGCCCATGCCGTGGGCCGTGTCGATGAGCTCCTTTAGGCCCTTGGGCGTGCCGAACCGGGAGGAGGCGGCAAAGAAGTTGGACACCTGGTAGCCGAAGGACCCGTAGTAGGGGTGCTCCTGCACGGCCATGAGCTGGATGGCGTTGTATCCCAGGCGGTGGATGCGGGGCAGCACGTTTTGGGCGAACTCGCGCCAGGAGCCCACCTTGGGCTCTTCCTGGGCCATGCCCGCGTGGGCCTCGTAGACCAGGAGGGGCCGGTCCGGCCGGGTGAACGCGTGCTTCCACGCATAAGGCTCAGGCGGGGCCCACACCTGGGCGTTGAAGATCTTGGTGTCCGGGTCCTGGACCACCCGGCGGGCGTAGGCCGGGATGCGGTCGCCCGAGCCCTCGCCCCAGTGCATTTTTAAGCGGAACAAATCCAGGTGGGATAGCGCCTCCCGCGGCAGCCGGATCTCCCACACCCCGTTTTCCGAGCGGGTGAGGGCGAACTCGTCTTTCTGTTCCCACCCGGAGAAATCCCCGATCAGGTGGATGCCCGTGGCGTTGGGGGCCCATTCGCGGAACACCCAGCCCTCGGCGGTTTTGTGCATGCCGAAAAATTCATGGCCCGAGGCGAAATCCTCAAGGGTGATCTTGCCGCCGGTAAGCCGCAGTTCGGTCTGCTGGGCGTGGCGGATGCGGTGCTCGATGGCTTTTTTGTAGGGCGCGAGGCAAGGGTCGTGCGCGGCGCGCTGTTCCGCCAGCCGGGCAGGGTCGGTTTCCGTTTGTCCGTTCTGGAGCAAGACCGGTTTTCCCCCCGATGGTTGTTCGCAGGATTCAGGTTGCGGCGACCTTTTTCTTTTGATCGGTCTTCTGAGGCATGGGCACGGTGCCGATCAAAGGCCGCTGGAGCATGCGTTCGTATAAGTCCATGTACTGCCTGGCGCACACTTCGTGGTTGAACCGGGCCGTCCCATCCTCCATGACCCGGCGCACGGTGGCCTGCCTGGTGCCCTGGTCCAGGGAATACCAGCGCATGGCCTCGTCTATGGCCCAGAAAAGCCCCTGGGAATCGTAGAACTTGAACACGAACCCGTTGCCCGTTCCGCGGCGCACGTCTAAGTGCTCCACCGTGTCATGGAGCCCGCCGGTGTCGTGGACCACGGGAAGCGCGCCGTAGAGGGCCGCGATCATTTGAGGCAGGCCGCAGGGCTCGAAGCGCGATGGCACCAGCACGAAGTCCGTTGCTGCAAAGGCCAGCCGGTGGATCCTCTCCTCGAAATCCCAGATAGCCACCCGGTCGTACAGCCCGTGCATCTCCACGATGTCCCGGAAATGTTTTTGATAAGGACCATTGGCCACCAGGACCACTTGCAGGTTCTGGCCCCAGTACTTGTCCACCACCTTGTACAGGATGTCGGTGAGCAGCTGGCAGCCTTTTTGCACCGGGTCCAACCGGGAGGGCCAGAAGAAGACAGGGGCCTGGTCGTCCTCCTTGAGCCCGCAGATCTTCTGCAGGTACCGCTTGTTCTGCACCTTTCCCACGGCCGCGTCTTCGGGCGTGTATTGCCGCACCAGGGCCGGGTCGGTCTCCGGGTTGTAGGAGGGGTCCGGCGCATTCAGGATGCCCGTGGCACACTGGGCGTGCCACTTGTTGGCCAGCTCGCGCCGCAAGTTCTCCTCCACGAAGTGGTGACGTCCCTCGATGATCTCCATGAGGAAGGTGGGCGAGACCGTGTTCACGAAATGGGCCCCGAACACGCCCGAGGTCAGAAAGTCCACGGGGGTGGTGTCGCGGGTTTCCTCATAGTTGGTCGGCGGCCATTCATAGAACAGCCCCTGCCAGAAAGTGGCCGCGTCGATGCCCCTGTCTTCGATGTGGGCAAGCGTGGCCTTCACCGTGTGGATGTTGTGCACGGTGAACAGGCAGGGGATTCCCAGGAACCGGCTCATGCCGGGGATAAGCCCCGTCATCCAGTCGTTGGCGTGGATCAGGTCCGGGTTCACCTGGGGCACGATGTGGTTGATGACCTCCCGCTGGAAGGCCAGGGATATCTTGATGTTTTCCGCCTGGTAGTTGGAGTACACGCCGCGAAGGTAGAAAAAGGCGCGGTCCTCGGCCAGGTGGACGCGGTCGTCCGGCATGGAGCTGCGGATGCGGGAAAGCTCGCGGCGGATGACCGGGTCGAAATGCCGGGAGAATTCCGCCCGGTAGTCGGGCAGGGCCACGTGCACGTCCGCGCCCGCACGAAAAAGCGCGGAGACCAGGGCCGCGGAAACGTCGGCCAGGCCGCCCGCCTTGGCGGAAAAGTAGTTGGCCATGTTCCCCATGCCGTCCGGCAGGTAGGTCACTTCCGGGGTCACGATGAGCACGCGGGGCTTCTTGATGCGGTGGATTTTGGGATTTTTCATGGCCTCTCGAAAAGACTCGCCGGAAGGCGGGAAGGGGCGGAAAAAGAGTTCGGCGGTGAGAAAAAAATCCTGCTGTGGTCTCCCCCCTGGAGCCCGTTTCGAAAAAAGTTAACAACTAGCCAAGGGGTTGAAAAGAGAAAAACCGCATCAAGGGGCAAGATTTTTCCAGGGACAGGCCAAATGGTGCGTTTTGCGAAAATTTTCAGGTGATTGGGATGGCAGGCCGAAGTCGGCAAGGAACCCCGAAGCGGCCCGCCGGACCGGCGGGCCGCTTCGGGGCAAAACAGGGATGGCCTAGCCCGGATTATTCACGAAGCCTGATTTCCGTACTGGCAAGGCTAGAGGGGTGAAGGCGTACTTTGGTACGCCGAGCCCCGATAACGCGGCCAGCGCGGAAATCGGGCGAGCCCGAAGGGTGAGGAATTTTGCCCGAATGGCAGAAT
>JAFDHW010000036.1 GCA_019308705.1 Deltaproteobacteria bacterium | reverse complement strand
AGAATTCCTCCAATAATCAGACCGTCTTTGGCGCAAGACCCGAAAAACAGCTCCAACGGATTGAAAATAAAGAAAAATTCGATCTCGGGCAAAATTGCTCATGAATAATCCGGGATAGGGCTCGGGCAGGATGGTGAACTCCTCCCGGCCGTCGCTGTGCGGGGTTTCGGCCACCAGGTGCGGAAAAGCGTCGATGCGAACGCAATTGTACCCGCGCTCGCAGAGCTCATCCAAGACCTTCTCGGTGTTTGTTTTATGCGGCTTTTCCTTCTTTTTTCAGGACGGCGGCCAGGTAGCGGCCGGTGTGGGAGCGGGGGTTTTGGGCGAGTTGTTCGGGGGTGCCGGAGCCGACCAAGGCGCCGCCTTCTTCTCCGCCTTCGGGGCCGAGGTCTATGATGTGGTCGGCGGATTTGATGACGTCCATGTTGTGTTCGATGACCACCACGGTGTTGCCGTTGTCCACGAGGCGGTTTAGGACCTCCAAAAGTTTCTGGATGTCCGCGAAGTGGAGGCCGGTGGTGGGCTCGTCGAGGATGTAGACGGTTTTGCCGGTTCCGCGCTTGGAGAGTTCGCGGGCAAGCTTGATGCGCTGGGCCTCGCCGCCGGAGAGCGTGGTGGCGAACTGGCCCAGGCGGATGTAGCCCAGGCCCACGTCCTTTAAGGTGGCGAGCTTGGCGCGGATGGACTCGATCCTTCCGAAAAATTCCAGGGCCTGGTTCACGGTCATGTCCAGGACCTCGGCGATGTTCTTTCCCTTGTAGCGGATCTCCAGGGTTTCCCGGTTGTAGCGCTTTCCCTTGCACACGTCGCAGGTGACGTACACGTCGGGCAGAAAGTGCATCTCGATCTTGATGATGCCGTCGCCGGCGCAGGCTTCGCACCGGCCGCCGCGCACGTTGAAGGAGAACCGGCCGGGCTTGTACCCGCGCACCCGGGCGTCCGGGGTGCGGGAGAAGAGTTCGCGGATGGGGGTGAACACGCCGGTGTAGGTGGCCGGGTTGGAGCGCGGGGTGCGGCCGATGGGGGCCTGGTCGATGTGGATGACCTTGTCCACCAGGGAAAGCCCGGTAAATCCGTCGCACGCGCCCGCCGGGGTGCGGGAGCGGTACAGGTGCTGGGACAGGCCGCGGTACAGGGTTTCGATGACCAGGGAGGACTTGCCCGATCCGGACACGCCGGTGACGCAGATGAAGCGGGAAAGGGGGAACTCCACGTCGATGTTCTTCAAGTTGTTGGCCCGGGCGGAGAGCACCTTCAGCGCCCCGCGGTCGGCGGTGCGGCGGGTTTCGGGCAGGGGGATGCGGCGGCGGCCGGAAAGGTATTGGCCGGTCAGGGACTTTTCCGACTTCAACAGAGCTTCGGGCGTGCCGGAGAACACCACCTCTCCGCCGGACATGCCCGCGCCGGGCCCCATGTCCACCACGTGGTCCGCGGACAGGATGGTTTCCTCGTCGTGCTCCACCACCAGCACGGTGTTGCCCAGGTCGCGCATGGAGAGCAGGGTGTCCAGCAGCCGCCGGTTGTCGCGCTGGTGCAGGCCGATGGAGGGCTCGTCCAGCACGTACATGACGCCGGTGAGCTTGGACCCGATCTGGGTGGCCAGGCGGATGCGCTGGGCCTCGCCGCCGGACAGCGTGGCCGCGGTCCGGTCCAGGGTGAGGTAGCCCAGACCCACGTTCTGCAAAAATCCAAGGCGCTCGTTGATCTCCTTTAAGATGCGGCCGGCAACCTCCTGGTGGCGGGGGGGCAGGGTGAGACCGCCGAAGAACGCCATGGCCCGCTCCACGGAAAGGGCGGTGATCTCGTGGATGGCCAGGCCGCCCACCGTGACAAACCGGCTTTCCTTGCGCAGGCGCGCGCCGTTGCACTCCGGGCAGGGAGTGAAGTTCATGTACTGTTCGATCTCTTCCCGCGCCTGCTGGGAGGTGGTTTCCTTGTAGCGCCGGTCCAGCTTGGGGATGATGCCCTCAAAGGGCTTCTGGTACGTGAACCGGCGGCCGCGCCGCTCGAAGTAGAAGGTGATGGGCTCGCCGCCGGACCCGTACAAAAGCGCCTCCTTGAAGCGGTCCGACAGGTCCTCGAAGGGGGTCAACAGGTCCTGCCTGTAGTGGGCGGTGAGCGCGTCCAGAAACTCATAGAAGTGCATGGAGTTGCGGTTGGCCCAAGGGGCCACCGCGCCCTCGCGCAGGGACAGGCGCGGGTTCGGCACGATGAGGTCGGGGTCGAACTCGATGGTGGAGCCAAGGCCGTCGCAGTGCTTGCACGCGCCCTGGGGGCTGTTGAAGGAGAAGCTCGCCGGCGTGAGCTCCGGGTAGGAGATTTTGCACCGGATGCAGGCGGATTTTTCCGAGAACAGGATGGTCTCGCCGCCGGGCACCTCCACGGTGACGAACCCGCCGGACCGGCCCATGGCCAGCTCCAGGGAGTCGGCCAGGCGCTTTCTGACCGGGGGCTTGACCACCAGCCGGTCCACCACCACGGAAATGTCGTGCTTCTTGTTCTTGTCCAGGGCCGGGACTTCTTCCAGCTCGTACATCCGGCCGTCCACCTTGACCCGGGCGAAGCCTTCCTTGACCAGCCGGGCGAAGAGCTTTTCGTGGGCGCCCTTTTTTCCCGAGACCAAAGGCGCCAGGATCACGGCCCTGGTTCCCTCGGGCAGGGACAGGACCTGGTCCACGATCTGGTCGATGGACTGGGAGGTGATGGGGCGGCCGCACCGATAGCAGTGTGGCTGGCCAACCCGGGCGAACAGGAGGCGAAGGTAGTCGTAGACCTCGGTGACCGTGCCCACGGTGGACCGGGGGTTGTGGGAGGCGGATTTCTGCTCGATGGCGATGGCCGGGGAGAGCCCCTCGATGGTGTCCACGTCGGGCTTGTTCATGCGCTCCAAAAACTGCCGGGCGTAGGTGGACAGGCTCTCCACGTACCTGCGCTGGCCCTCGGCGTAGAGGGTGTCAAAGGCCAGGGTGGATTTGCCGGACCCGGACAGTCCCGTGATGACAACCAGCCGGTTCTTGGGGATCTCCAGGTCGATGTTCTTCAGGTTGTGTTCCCGCGCTCCGCGGACAATGATGCGGTTATCTCTCATTCAACAGTCTCGAAGGGTTTTTGCGTGTTGCCAAGGGGCGGCCGGGGCGCGCGGCCCCGTGGATGCGAGGAGACCCGCCCGGGCTCAGGCTGGCTGCGCTTCCGCGCTTTCGGGGACCAGGGGCCGGATGGGCTCGATTCCCGGGGCCGGGGTCCAGCCACGCTTGTCTTCGGAGAACCGGATGAGCCGCCATCCCTGTTCCGTGCGTTCCACCTGCACCGGGGAGCCCGCGTGCAGCACGAAGAGCAGGGTGTCCTCGGGATGGGGGCCGGCGCGCACCTCGACCTGGTCTTCCACCACCACGCCCCGGTTGTCCGCGGCCGTCTGGTACCACTTGACCCCGCCGGCCGCCGCGGCCAGGGCCCACAGGATGAAAAGCGCGATGGCCGCGTACCAAGTCCATTCCCACTTCCATCGGACGCGCAGGCCAAGTACCAGAAAAAACATAAGATTGATTCCGGCAAAGGCGAAGAAAACCTCCCTGCCCGTGACCTTTTTCAGCCAGCCGAAGGGGGTGATGCCGCCGGGGTTTTCCACCTCGTCCACCCGGCGTTCCTTGGCGAAGCGCAGGTTGTATTCGATGTCCGGGTCGCGCGGGGCCAGGATGGCGGCGCGTTCGTAGTTTACGATGGCGCGGCCCAGCTGTCCCATGCGGAACCAGGCGTTGCCCAAGTTGTAGTACACGTCCGCCCCGGCCTTGCCGGCGCGCACCAGGGCCTCGTAGCCCTGCACGGCCCGGGCGTGGTCACCTTCGCGGAACGCCTGGTTGGCGGAAAAGAACAGGCTGTGGGTTTCGGGCGCGGCCGTGGCGGTATCGGCGGCCGAAAGCGCCACAAGGCCCGCCAGCAACAGGGCCAGGCCCAGGCACACCCTGCGGAGCGGGGAGGGCTCGAAGCGTTTCATCGTTTCCCTCCGTTTCTGGGCACGGACTTGTCGATCTCCCTGGCCGCCGCCAGGATCTCGTCGGCCAGGGCGGAGGCGTCTTCCGCGCCCCGGCCCGCGAACACCCTCTCTTCCAGGGCAAAGAGCAGGTCCGCGGCCCTGGCGGCGGTTTCCCGGGACGCGCCGCGGGCCAAAAGCTTGTCCTTGGCCTCCATGGGCGTGAAACTCGCCGCGTCCAGCACAAGGCGCTGGGCCAGAAAGGCGTTCATGGCCCGCAAAAGCGCCTCGGCCGTGGGCGGATCCATGGTTCGCACAGCGGCGGAGAGTTTCGGCAGGGCCTTTTTGGCTACCTGGCTCCGGGCGTTTCTGGCCTGGTACCTGGAGAACCTCTGCATGCCCCTTACCCCACCAGCCAAGGCCGCGGGGAGCAGCAGGATCAGGGCGGCCAGCCACGCGGGGGGCATGGCCGCCGGCTCCACGGCCCGGGGGTTTTCGTGGATGGGCAGGATGTCCTCGCCCACGAGCATCACCTTGCGCCGGCTGTCGGTGTCGCCGCCGGGGCCTGAAACCAAGGTCTGCTGTTGGTCCCCGGGCTGCACGTCCAGGGTGAAGGCCGGGGAGGACAGCTGCTGGTAGGTCCCGGTGTCCGGGTCCAGGTAGCTCAGGGTAAGGGGCGGGATGGTGAACCGGCCGGCCCGCTGGGGCACCAGGGCGCACTTCATGGTCTTTTCGCCGATGGACCCGCTGGTGGTCACCTCCTCGGTGAACGTGGACTGGTCCGCGTAGACCTTGACCCCGGAAAGCTCGGGAAAGGAAAGCTCGGGGATGAGCTGGACGTTGCCGTGGCCGCGGATCTCCAGGGTAAGGGTGGCGGACTCCCCGGCGCGGAGCTTCTTGGGCGAAAGCTCGGCGTCCATGGAGAACTCGCCCACCAAGCCGGAGAAGTCTTGCGGCCGGCCTTCCTCGGGCAGGGGCAGCACGTTTAAGGTGAGGGCCTGGCTGGAGAGGGATACGTCCCGGCCCCGGGCCATGGCGAAGAAGTCGTCGTCCAGGAGCCCGCCAAAGCCCAGGTTCCCGCCACGGGAGGCGTAGACGGTCAGCTGGAGCCTGGCCGGTTTCAGCTCGTATTTTCCGGGCCGCGCCGGGGTGAGCGCGTACACGAACTCCACCACCTTGTAGCTGCGGCCGTTTAGGGTGGTGGAGTATTCCAGGGGCTTTTTGAGCTGCTTTAAGCTGATGCCCTCGGCTTCGGGCAACGACAGGGCGGTCAGGCTCATCCTGTGCACGGAGTACACGGACAGCTTGTAGATGAGCTCCTGGCCGGGGTAGGCGGTGGGCGAGGAAAGCTCGGCCTCCATGAAAAGGGGACCTTCGTCCCGGCCGGGCGCGAACCGGGGTTCCACCACCTTCACGTCCACGGTGTTGGATACGTAAGTGCGGCCGTCCACCTCCACGGTGGCCGGGCCGATGGTGAAGGAGCCTTCCTCGAGCGGGGTGAGCTGGTAGCGGTGGTCCACGCTGGTGCTGATGCGGCCGTTGATGAGCTGGAACTGGCTGGAGGTTCCCGCGGGAAACGCGTCAAAATGGCCCAGGCCGTTGATCCGGGGCTTGGAGGCCTCCCGGGTGCCGGTGACGCGCACCACCAAGCTCACCGTGTCGTCCAGGTGAACGCGCGTGCGGTCCACCTCCAGGGAGACCCTCACCGCCGCCAGGGCCGGAGCGGCGCCGGCGGCCAGAAACATCAGCGCGGCTATGAGAAAAGCTCTTTTCATGGGTGTCCTGAAACCTACCAGTTCTTGCCCGAGGAAGCCCCCCGGCCCTTGAGGCCGGTGAGCGTTTGGAACAGCAGGGAAGTGTCTTCCTCCACGTTTTCCAGAAGCGCCCTGGCCCGGCGCTGGGCCATGGAGTCCTTCGGGACCTTTTGATCCCGGCCCGCGGGCTGGCCGGTTCCCCGGTTTCCCCGGGCCGCGAGCTTTCCGGAAAGGTCCTGGGGCTCTTGCCGGTCCCGGCCGGACGCCCCCTGACCCTGGTTTTGCTCCCGGCCCTGGTTCTCGTCCCGGCCCTGGTTCTCGTCCCGGCCCTGGCCCCGGCTTCCGGGCTGCCGGTCCTGCCCGTCCCCGGGCCGGTCTTGGTTGTTTTCGTCCTGGCCCTGCCCGCCTTTCTGTTGCTGCCCGTCCTGGCTTTGCTGGTCCTGCTGCTGCCTTTGCTTTTCCGCCTGCCGGGCGTGCCACAGGGACAGCCTCAGGTTCTTTTGGGCGTCCGCGTCCGTGGGTTTCAGGACAAGAGCCCGCTTGAAGTGCTTTGCCGCGGCCGCGTAGTCTTTTTGCTCAAAGGCCAGGCTGCCCAGGTTGTAGGCGGCGCGGAAGGCCAGGTCCTTGTCCTTCGCCCGGGACAGGACGCTCGTAAAGGCGGCCTTTGCGCTTTCCGGGTTTTCCGCGCGCATGGAGGCCACTCCGCGGTTGTAGCGGTACCGGGGCTCCGTGGGGTTTTCCATGTCCAGATCGGAAAACGCCTTGGCCGCCTCCGCGTACTTCCCCTGGCGGTACAGGTCCATGGCCGTTTCCGCGAGCGCGGGCAGCACGGCCAGAAGGGCCAGGCTAAACCCTATGGTTGCCAGCGCCTTTTTCACGCACCACTCCTTCGCAAAACAAGACCGCAAAGGCCAAAAGGCAGAACAAATAGAACCGCTCCTCGGCCAGGGTGATCTTCCCGCTTTTCACCTCGCCGGGGGTGGTTTTCTTCAGGATACCGGAAAAATACACCCGGTCCAGGTCCTGGTCCGTGTCCACGGAACGGACGTACACCCCGCCCCCGGTCCGGGCCAGGCCGGAAAGAAAGGCTTCGTTGAGCTTGGAAATCACCATCCGGCCGTCGGCGTCCTTCAAAAACCCGCCTCCCTCCCGCGCGGGCACCGGCCCGCCCGAAGGGTCGCCCATGCCGAACACGAAGATGCGGATGCCCTGTTCCGCGGCCTTTTGCGCGGCGGCCATGCCCCGGCCCTCGTTGTCCTCGCCGTCGGTGAACAACAGGATCACCTTGTCCGCGGCGGATTCCGGGTCAAACCCGTCCATGGCCGTCAGGATGGCCGCGCCCAGGTCCGTGCCCTGGGAGGAGATCAAATCCGGCGAAAGCTGGTTCATGTACATCTCCAGGGCCGCGTAGTCCAGGGTGAGCGGGCACTGAAGAAAAGCGGCCCCGGCAAAGGTCACCAGGCCTAACCGGTTTCCGCCGGCCACGGCGATCAAGTCCGCCACCTCTCTGCGCGCCCGCTCCAGCCGGTTGGGCTTTACGTCCGAAACCAGCATGCTCTGGGACACGTCCACGCACAACAGGATGTCCACGCCCTTTTGGGAGACCTCCTGGTAACGCTCGCCCCACCGGGGCCCGGCGGAGGCGAACACCGCCAGGGCCGCGGCCAGGAGAAACGCCGTGGAGCGGAACACCACCTTGCCGCGGCTCTCTATGGGCGCCAGGGCGGGAAGAAGATGCTCCTCGGCCAAGGCCTGAAGCTGCCGCTTCCGCCTGCGGGCCAGGACCACCAGCACGAACACGGCCACGGGCAGAAGCCACAGAAGATTAAGCATGTAGGGTCGGGCCAGGGTCATGGCAGAGGCCGCTTCCTTGCCGCCACGAGCTCCAGGGCCAAAAGCCCCAGGGCGGGCAGCAAAAACCAGGGGTAAAGCTCCTTGAAGTGGAAGAACTCCTTGACCTTCACCTCGGTCTTTTCCATGCGGTCGATGTCGGCGTATATCCTGCTCAGGGCCTCGGTGTCCGCGGCGTGGAAGTATTCGCCCCCGCCGATCTCGGCCACCTCCTTGAGGGTGTCCTCGTCCAGGTCCACGTTCTGGTAGATGGTGCGCGGGCCGAAGGCGGTGTTGGCCATGAAGGGAACCGGCCCTTGGGTGCCCACGCCGATGGTATGGATCTTGACGCCCAGGGCGGCAAGGGCCATGGCCGCGTCCTTGGGGGTGATGCTGCCCTCGTTGTTGCGGCCGTCGGTCAACAGCACCACCACCTTGCTCTTGGCAGGAATGTCCTTGATGCGTTTGCCCGCCACGGCCAGGGCGTCGCCGATGGCCGTGGCCTCTCCGGCCATGCCGATCCGAAGCCTCTTCACCAGGGTGAGCAGAAGCCCCTTGTCCATGGTCAAGGGCGCCTGGGTGAAAGCGCGGCTTCCGAACACCACCAGGCCGATGCGGTCGTACTTGCGTTTTTGGATGAACTCGGTGACGACCTTCTTCACGGCGGTGAGGCGGTCCGCCTGCCGGCCGTCAAGGGTGAAATCCAGCCCGGCCATGGACTTGGAGGTGTCCAGGACGAGGATGATGTCCACGCCCGGGCTCTTGACCTCCCGCTGGACGTTGTAGGCCTGGGGGCGGGCCGCGGCGGCCACCAGGAGCACCAGCACCGCGGTGCGCAAAATCAGCGGCAGCCGGGCCGTCCACCGGGCGCGCCGGCCAGCCATGAGCCGGAGGATGCCGGCGGAGGAATAGGTGACCGCCCGTGGCCGGGATCGCGCCAGGAGCACGAGCCACACCGCCACCGCCGCCAGAAGGAAAAACACCTCCGGGTAGGCGAACCGATAGAGCTGGCCGCTCACGGGGCTTCCCCCTCCCCGGCCGCCGGGGGCGGAGGGGCGGTGTCCTCGAGGTACTGGTACGCCTGGGCCAAGTGCTCCTTTTTCTTGGCCGCCATGGGCCGCACCTCGGAAAACTTCACCAGGTCCGCGTCGCGGAGCATCTTCAGCACCTCCCGATCCTCGGGGGCCGTCGCGGTAATGGAGATCTCCTCGGTGGTCATTTCCGCGGCGGGAAAGTGCCGCAAGGATTCCATGTATTCACGCACGGCCAGAGACAGGGAGTAGTAGAAGGACTTGTCCTCCACGGCGCCTTGTTCCAGGGCCCGGGCCAGCCGGTCCAGCTTGGCGGCGTACAGGTCCCGCGGGTTGACCTGGGGGATGACCTCCCTCTGGGGGCGGCGTCGCTTCCAGAAACGCCACCCGAAAAAGGCCGTCCCCGCCAGCACCAAGGCGGCCAGGCCGGCGATCAGGGGAAGGCGGTAGGGATTGCCCACGTCCACCACGTCCTTGGGCGGGGCGAGGGGCTCGGTGGCCGGGTCCGGCGGAAGGGCCGCGTCCACGGAAAGGCTCACGGGCTGGCTTTGCACCGTTCCCTGCCTGCCCACGGCGTCCAGGTAGGGGATGGTGAGCCCCGGCACCCGGAAGGTCTCCAGGCTGTCCACCAGAAGGGTCAGGACCAGGCCCGTGTCTGTTTTCTTCATGTCCACCACCTGGATGTCCCCCAGGCCCTGGACCTGGGGCGGGTCGGGCAGCTCCGCGCCCCGCGGCAGGGTGAGGGCGAGCACCAGGTCCACGGTCCCGCCGGTGACCGCCTTTTCATCGGCGAAACGGGCGACGGCCGCAGGTTTGGTGTCTATGGCCGGGGAAAGGGGCGCAAACGCCAAAAAGACGGCCAGCGCGGCCAGAAGGGCCATGCACGTCTTCATCGCCTGGCCTCCCTTTTGCGAAAATACGCGGTCAGAGGTTTGAGCACCGACCCGTCGGTGGAAAGCTCCACCACGTCCACCCCGGCCCGGGCCGCGAGTTCGGAAAACTCCGCGTCCCGGCGCTGGATTTCCCGGGCGTAGAGTTCCCTGAGCCGCCTGCTGGAAAAATCCGCCACCGCCAGGCTGCCGGTTTCCGGGTCCGTCACCCGCACCAGGCCGGCGGCGGGCAGGCTTTTCTCGGCCGGGTCGGTGATGCGCACGGCCGTGAGGTCGTGCTTCTTGGCGCACAGCCCCATGGCGATCTTCATGTTCTTGTCCACGGAAGGAAGAAGAAAGTCGGAGATGAGAAACACGATGGCTCTCCTGGTGATCACGCGGTTCACGTAATCCAAGGCCGCGGCCAGGTCCGTGCCGGCCGTGGGGGCCTGGTGGGAGAACACCTCCTTGATGAGGCTCCACACGTGTCCCGGCCCTTTGCGGGGCGGGACGAACTTGTGCACCTGGTCGGAAAACAGCACCGCGCCCACCCGGTCGTTGGTGCGCACGGCCACGAAGGACAACAGCCCGGCCGCCTCCGCGGCCAGCTCGCGCTTGAACCGGACCCGGGTGCCGAACCTCTGGGAGCCGGAAATGTCCACCAGGATCATCACGGTGAGTTCCCGTTCCTCGGAATACACCTTCACAAAGGGCTTGCCGAACCGGGCGGTGACGTTCCAGTCGATGTCGCGCACGTCGTCGCCGGGCCGGTATTCCCGCACCTCGGCGAACTCCATGCCCTTGCCCTTGAACGCGCTCTCGTAGTGCCCGGCGAACAGGTCGTCCGCCAGGAACCGGGTCTTGAAGTGGAACTTCTGGATCTTTGTGTAGAGTTCCGGAGAAATCATGGCGCCGGGCAAAGGGGATAAGGGTTGAGGCCTTGGGAAAAGCCGCAAAACCAGGTCTATGGAACTTCCACGCGCTCCAGGACCTGGGACACGATGTCGTCGGAGTCCACGCCCTCGGCCTCGGCCTCGTAAGAGGTGATGATCCGGTGGCGCAACACGTCCGGGGCCAGGTATTTCACGTCCTGGGGAATCACGTAGCCCCGGCCGTTTAGAAACGCGTTGGCCCGGGCCGCCATGCCCAGGAAGATGGAGGCCCGGGGCGAAGCCCCGTAGCGGATGTAGCGGGCCATGTCCAGGCGGTGTTCCTTGGGCTTCCTGGTGGCCTGGCACAGGAGCACGATGTAGTCCACGATCTTCTCCTCCATGTGCACCAAGCCCACCACCTTCCGGGCGCGCTCCACGGCCTCGGGCGGCACGGCCGCGCAGACGGACTCGTTTATCCGGGCGTACACCCGCTTCATGATCTCCTTTTCCTGCTCGTACGTGGGGTAGCCCACCTTGAGCTTGAGCATGAAGCGGTCCACCTGGGCCTCGGGCAGGGGATAGGTGCCTTCCTGCTCGATGGGGTTCTGGGTGGCCAGGACCATGAAGGGCTCTTCCAGGGGAAACGTTTTGCCCGCCAGGGAAACCTGGCGCTCGGCCATGGCTTCCAGAAGGGCGCTTTGCACCTTGGCCGGAGCGCGGTTGATCTCGTCGGCCAGGATGATGTTGTGGAAGATGGGGCCCTTCTGGATCTCGAAGGTTCCCGTGTCGGGCCTGAAGACCTGGGTGCCCAGGATGTCCGCGGGCAGAAGGTCCGGCGTGAACTGGATCCGCATGAAGTTCACGTCGACGGCCGCGGCCAGGGTGCGGATGGCCGTGGTCTTGGCCAGCCCGGGCAGGCCCTCCAGCAGAAGGTGGCCCCCGCACAAAAGGCCGATCATCATCTTTTCGATGAGTTCCTTCTGACCCACGATGACCTTTTCCACTTCGGCCATGACCTGGCGCACCGCCAGACTCTCCTTTTCCACCTGCTCGCCGATTTTCTGGATGTCCATGATCGCCCTTTCCGGGGCCGGCAGGCGTGCGCGGCCGCAAAAAGCAGAATCGTGCCAATTAAAAAGTTGGAGGCAAAAACGAATTACAGCGTAATCCTTAATATTAACGTATATATGGAATCCGTCAAGAATTCCGGTGAAAAGCCCGTCGGTTTAGCCCGGATTATTCACGAAGCCTGATTTCCGTGCTGGCAAGGCTAGAGGGGTGAAGGCGTACTTTGGTACGCCGAGCCCCGATAACGCGGCCAGCGCGGAAATCGGGCG
>JAFDHW010000470.1 GCA_019308705.1 Deltaproteobacteria bacterium | reverse complement strand
GTTGCACCGCGGCCCGGGATGCTCGGCGTACAGATAGTACGCCTGCGCTCCCGGCCCTTGTGCGCCTTGCGCTTCATCTCCCCTGAACAGCCTGACCTTGTGTATGGGGGAGCGCTTTTGGGGGATGACGCGCCGGGTTTGCTCCGCCATACGCGTCTGCCCTGAAAACCATCCGCGGACTACCGCGCCGCGGATGGTTGTGGTATGGGAAAACCTGTACCCGAAGCCTGAATCCTTTTCCTGCACGGCGGTATTCCATGGCCAAACAAACCAACCAGGGCGGGCTTGTGCTGGAGATCCAGCGCATGTCCACGGAGGACGGGCCGGGTATCCGCACCACGGTGTTTTTCAAGGGCTGCCCCCTTTCCTGCGCCTGGTGCCACAACCCGGAGAGCATTTCCCCAAAGCCCCAGGTCCAATGGGTGGGCTCGCGGTGCATCGGGTGCGGAACCTGTGTGGAGGTTTGCGAAAGAAAGGCCCTTTCCGCCGGGCCGGAAGGCGTTTTCGTGGACCGGGAAAAGTGCGCCGGGTGCGGAGCCTGCGCGGACCAGTGCCCGTCCACGGCCATGGAGCTTCTGGGGAGGCGCTTCAGCGTGGAGGGGCTTGTGGCCGAGGTGGAAAAGGACCGGGCCTATTTCGAGCCCTCGGGCGGCGGGGTGTCGGTGTCCGGCGGGGAACCCTCCATGCAGGCGGACTTTTGCGCGGCTTTTCTGGCGGCCTGTCGCGAGCGCGGCCTGCACACGGCCTTAGACACCTCGGGCCTCTGCTCCAAGGGCGCGTTGAACCGCCTCCTTCCCTATGCCGATCTCGTCATGTTCGACGTAAAGTGCGTGGACGAGAAGCTGCACAAGCAATTCACCGGCGTGGACAACAAGCGCATCCTTCAAAACTGCCGCTACGTGCGTGAGGTGGCGGTCACCCACAAGCGGCCGTCGGAAATGTGGGTGCGCACCCCGCTCATCCCGGGATACACCGCCGACGAGGACATCGTGGCCGGAATCGGCGCGTTCATCGCCTCCTTGGGCGGCGGCGTGGCCCGGTGGGAGCTTTGCGCGTTCAACAACCTGTGCCGCGACAAGTACACCCGCCTGGGCCTGGATTGGCCCCTGAAGGACGAACCGCTCCTTACCAGGCAACGCCTGGAGGAGCTTGCGGACGCCGCAAGGAATTCCGGGGTGGACCCGGCCATGGTCCACGCCACGGGAATGACCCGCCTGGAAGAAGAAACCGCATGAAGACCAAGCGCACCCTCACCCAAGAGGACATGGACGCCTTTGCCCTGGAGAGCAAGGTGGGCCTTCTGGCCACGGTGAACCCCCGGGGCCTGCCCCACATCACGCTCATCACCTCGCTTATGGCCCACGCGCCGGGGCGGCTCGTCTGGGGCCAGTTCTCCGAGGGAAAGAGCAAGACCAACATCCGCAGGCACAAGAACTGCGCCTTCCTGGTGCTCACCATGGACCGCAGGATCTGGCGGGGCCGGGCCCTGTGGACCCACGAGAAGAAGGAAGGCCCGGAATACGAACTGTTCAACTCCCTGCCCATGTTCCGGTACAACGCCTACACGGGCATCCACACGGTGCACTACATGGAGCTGATGGAGGCCGTGGGGCCCGAGCAGGTGCCCCTTTTCCGCACCGCCGCGGGCCTTGCCCAGGCCTCGCTGCTCTCCCGCGGGGTCGCCGGAAGAAACGGCGGCGCGCTCAAGCCCTGGGCCTATTCCTTCCTGAACCGCCTCACCACCCTGAAATTTATCGCCTCGGTTTCCCAGGACGGGTTTCCCTGGATCATTCCCTGCCTGGCCTGCCGGGCCGCGGACCAAAGCCGCCTGGTGTTCTCGCCCCTGGCCTGGGGCGAGGAGTTTTCCGCCCTGCCTTCCGGCGCGCCCGTGGCCGTGTTCGGCCTGGGCATGGAGGCGGAAAGCGTGCTCGTGCGCGGTTCCCTGTACTGGTTCTCCCGCCTGGGAACCCGCCTGGGCGTGGTGGACATCGATTGGGTCTACAACTCCATGCCCCCCATCCCGGGGCAGATCTACCCCCAGCCTCCCCTGGAGCCCGTGGAGGAGTTTCCGGAATTTCCCAGGTGATTTCCCCTGCTTGCTTCCCATCCGCATAGCAGCTATACTGGCAATATCCTCTGCATTGCCTGTGGACAATTTGCG
>JAFDHW010000469.1 GCA_019308705.1 Deltaproteobacteria bacterium | reverse complement strand
GGTTAGGCGGGCGGGGAGGGTTCCAGGGTCAGCAGGGTGACCTCCGGGCGGCAGAGAAAGCGCAGGGGAAAGACCGAGGTGCCCAGGCCCCGGTTCACGTAGACGCGGGTGTGGGAAAAGGTGTACAGGCCCATCTCCAGGCCTGCGGAGCCCGGCGGGGTGGCCAGCGCGCCGACGAGCGGCAGGCGCACCTGGCCGCCGTGGGTGTGGCCCGCGAGGATCAGGTCGCAGCGCCGCTTCTTCACGTACTGGACGGCCACGGGCGAATGGGACAGGAGGATGGTGCACAGGTCCCGCCGCCGGAAGGACCAGGCCCGGTTGATGTCGCCTTCGCCCTCCACCAGGTCGTCTACCCCGGCCAGGAAAAAGGCCCCGGCCCCGGTTTCCACCTCCACCCCCCGGTTCACCAGGGAGCGGACGCCCACCGCGGAAAGCTTGTCAACCAGGCCGTACTTGAGGGTGGCGTTTCGGTGCTCCCAGTTGCCCGGGACGAACCAGGCACCCAGGGGAGGGGAGAATTGGGAGAGCCATCGGAGGCACAGCGGCAAGTGTTCTCCGTCCGTGACCAGGTCGCCGGTGACAAAGAGCATTTCCGGCGAAAAGGCGCGGATCATGTCCGCCGCCTTGTGCGAACACCCACCCGAGGGCCCCATGTGCGGGTCGCTCACGAGCACGGTCTTCACGGGGCGGGGAAACCCGGAAAGGCCCAGGCGGACGGAAACGGCCTCGGGCCAGCGGGGCTCCACGCCGAACCCCCACGACGCCCCGGCCGCGGGCGCGGCCGCGGAAGCCCCCAGGACGGCCAGCATCTGCCGCCGGGTAAGGGGCTTGGAAAGCTTCTGCCGCAAGGTTTGGGAAGGGCCTGGGCGTTTCATGGGGCCGGATGGGGAGAGGGAAAATCGGGGAGGGGAAAGCCTCCTCCCCGGAGTTATGGCCGGCTAGACCCTGCCGGTGAGGCCCTTGGGAATGCGGCCGGTGTGCACGCACTCGGAGCGCAGGCGGCGGCCCACGATGCGCTCCACCATGGCGCCGATCTCCAGCACCTTGTCCACGTCCACGCCCACGTCGATGCCCATCTCGTCCATCATGACCACCATGTCCTCGGTGGAGGTGAGTCCCACGATGGAGGGGTCTTCGTAGTAGTACTTGCCCGTGCCGCCCACGGGCACGCCGGACACGAAGTTGGCGGGCTGGCCGCCGATGCCGCCCATGGTGCCCTCGAAGTGGGTGATGCCCGCCTGCAGCGCGGCCAGCACGTTGGCCAGGCCCCAGCCCCGGGTGGTGTGGAAGTGGGCCACGTGCTTCTCCGGGTCCGGGATGGCGTCCAGGATCATGGAGAAGTACTCGTAGACCTTGTTCGGCGGCGCGGAGCCGTCGTGGTCCGCGTGCTCCACGTCGTCCGCGCCGATGTCCAGCCAGCGCCGGGTGAACTCCACGGCCTTTTTGAGCTCCGTGGGCCCCTCGATGGGGCAGCCCCAGATGGTGGACACGGTGCCGCAGACCTTCATGCCCGCGTCGTGGGCCTTGGGGATCCACTCCTCGCACATCTTCCAGTATTCGGCCAGGGTGGTGCCGGAGTTGGTCTTGTGGTGGCTCTCGGAGGTGGAAACCATGAACAGGATACGGTCCGGGCCGACGCCTGCCTTGCGGGCCTCGATGGCCCGGGCGGCGGCGCGCTCCCGGATGGTGATGCAGGTGATCTCCACGTCGTCGAGCTTGTCCTTGACCTTCTTGGAGGTCCTCAGCCGCTTCATGAGCTCATCCGCGTCCGCAAACTGGGGCATGAGCTTGGGCGGGCCGTAGTTCGTGGTTTCTATGCGCGTAAAACCCGCCAGGATGAGCTGTTCGGCCAGCCACAACTTGGCGTCGGTGGGGATGAACTGTTCCTCATGCTGGAAACCGTCCCGCACGGTGATGTCGCCGATGACCACCTTCTTGGGATACTCCAGAGCCATGTTGTTTTGTCTCCTTGTGTGGTTTTGGAGCAAGGTCGTGGGGGCCAGGGGCCGGTCCGGAAGGCTGCCCCGTGGAGCTTCCGGGTCCTGTATTTTAACCCGGATTATTCACGCGTTCGATTCGCGCGAGAGCAAGGAAGGAGGAGGGAAGCTGTACTTTTGTACCGCGACCCCCTCCTGACGCAGCTATCGCGTGAATCGGGCTCG
>JAFDHW010000468.1 GCA_019308705.1 Deltaproteobacteria bacterium | reverse complement strand
CTGGCCGCGTTATCGGGGCTCGGCGTACCAAAGTACGCCTTCACCCCTCTAGCCTTGCCAGCACGGAAATCAGGCTTCGTGAATAATCCGGGCTAGCCTTGCCAGCACGGAAATCAGGCTTCGTGAATAATCCGGGCTGAATTTGCCGACGTACAATCAACGTGAACCCCGGGCGGCCCGGCCGCGCCGGGGTTCGTGCGGGCATTGCCCCCTGGGGGATGGAAAGCAGGGAGGAGATGGAACAACTCGTGCTGACCACGGACATGATCCTGGTTTTGGCCATGATCGGCGTGGCAGTGTTTCTGTTCATCGTGGAATGGGTGCGGGTGGACGTGGTGGCCATCCTCATGATGGTGACCCTGCCGCTCCTTGGGCTGGTGACACCCAACGAGGCGTTTTCGGGGCTTTCGTCCAACGCGGTGGTGTCCATCATCGCGGTGATCATCATCGGCGCGGGCCTGGACAAGACCGGCCTCATCAACCGGCTGGTGGACCCCATCATGAAGCTGGCCGGGGGCAACGCATCCAGGGTGGTGACGCTCATTTCGGCCACCGTGGCGGGCATCTCCAGCTTCATGCAGAACATCGGGGCCGCGGCGCTGTTTCTCCCGGCGCTTCAGCGCATCTCCTCCCAGGCCAAGATCCCCATCTCCAAGCTCCTCATGCCCGTGGGCTTCTGCGCCATCCTGGGCGGCACCGTCACCCTGGTGGGCTCCTCGCCCCTCATCCTGTTGAACGACCTCATCAAACCGTACAACCTTCAGCCTTTCGGCCTGTTTTCCGTGACCCCGGTCGGCTTGGCCCTGGTGGCCTGCGGCATCCTCTATTTCGTGCTCTTCGGCCGGTTCATCCTCCCCGCGTCCAGGGAGGAGGCGGGAGAAGAGGAAGCCGAAGGCTATCTTGGAAAGGCCTACCACCGGCTGGGGGAAACCTTTGAGCTGGCGGCCCCGGACTCGGCGCGCGAATGCCCCACCATGCAGCAGTTGCGGGATCGCTACCTGGTGCACATGATCGCCCTGGAAAAGGCGGGACACGGCGGCGACAAGATCCTCGCCCCCCAGCGGACGGACAAGGTGGAGCCCGGGGACCACTTCGTGGTCATCGGCCCGGAGCCCAACGTGAGGAAGCTGGCCGAACACTACGGCTTTTCCATGAAAAAGGAGTTCGACCGGTTCAAGAACGAGATGAGCCCCAACATGTCGGGATTCGTGGAGGCCGTGGTGGCCCCGCGGTCGCACCTGGTGGGAAAGACGCTGAGGGAGGTTTATTTCCGGAAAAAGTACCAGGTGAACAGCCTGGCCATCTTCCGGGGGGACAAGACCTTTTACGCGGGCATTTCCGACATCCCCCTCTACGCCGGGGACGCCATCCTGCTCCAGGGCACCTGGGAGCGGTTTCACATTTTGAAGGACAACCACGACTTTCTGTTCAGCTCGCCCGTGGAAGTGGAGCCCCTCCGGCCGCAAAAGGCTTTTTTCGCCGGGTTGTGGCTGGCCGTTGCGCTCACCATGGTCGTCGTTTTCAAGATCCAGCTGTCCGTGTGCCTCATGACCGGCGCTTTGGGCATGGTCATCACCCGGGTGCTCTCCATTGACGAGGCCTACGAGGCCGTGGACTGGCGCACCATCTTCCTGTTGGGCGGGCTCATCCCCCTGGGCATCGCCACCATGAAGACCGGCACGGCCGAGTATGTGGCCACCCAGACCCTGAACCTCATCGGCGAGGTTAGCCCGGTGGTGCTCCTCACCGTGGTGGCCGTCATCTCCACCCTGTTCACCCTGGTGGTGTCCAACGTGGGGGCCACGGTGCTTTTGGTGCCCCTGGTGGTGTCCATGGCCCTGCAGGCGGGGGCGGACCCCCGCATGGCCGCCCTGGTGGTGGGGCTGGCCACCTCCAACTCCTTTCTTTTGCCCACCCACCAGGTGAACGCCCTGTACATGGGCCCGGGAAGGTACAAGAGCACGGATTTTCTCAAGGCCGGCTCGATCATGAGCGTCCTTTTCATTGTGGTCATGATCGCGATGCTTTATTTTGTGTATGGAATCTGATGATTACCCCGAATTATTCATGAAAAATTTCACCGAATAAAATATTTATACGGATTTAAACAGGTTAAGTGCCAATTGAAGGGTCCTTGAAAAATGCACGCTGTTTCTTTGAGGAATGC
>JAFDHW010000467.1 GCA_019308705.1 Deltaproteobacteria bacterium | reverse complement strand
CGTGGAAGGGGCCAGGAACACCCCGCCGCTCGTTTTGGTGTTCATCTTCTACTTTTTCGTCAGCGAGCAACTGTTTCCCTCCACGGGCCTGGAGGCCGCGGTGCGCTCCCTTTCGCCGGAGGTCCGGGGGGTGATCACCTTCCTGTTCGCCCCGCCGGCGCGGCTGTCGGCCTTTCTGACGGCCATCCTCACCCTGGCCCTGTACGAGGGCGCCTACATCACGGAGATCGTGCGCGCGGGCATCCAGTCCGTGGAGCGGGGCCAGTGGGAGGCGGCCCGGGCCCTGGGGCTTTCCCCCTGGCAGCAGGTGCGCTACGTGGTGGGCCCCCAGGCCCTGGCCCGCACCGTGCCGCCCCTGGCCGGACAGTTCGTCTCCACCATCAAGGACTCGGCCATCGTCTCGGTCATCGCCATCGCCGAGCTCACCTTCCAGGGCCAGGAACTCATGGCCGCCACCTTCCTCACCTTTGAAGTATGGATCACCGTGCTTTTGCTGTACTTCGTCCTTTGCTTTTCCCTGTCCCTGGCCGCAAGGAAGCTGGAAGCCGCCATGTCCCGCCCCTCTTCATAACGCTCTTCCCTCACCTTTCTCGCACGCCTCCTGCGCCATCCACCCGTGGAATGGACGGAAAAAAACAAGAAATATTTCACACATACATGGTGTGCCGTATTTAACGTCCTTCATTTGAAATTATCCTATTTTGCATAGGGCGTTTGCCAGGCTTTGCAGGTGGCAAATACCACAACGAGGACAACCCGCTTTGGGGGGAGATTGCGAGACTCCCTGTGAAACACCTGATCTTGATTCTTTTCTGCGCGGCGCTTTTGCTGTGCGGTCCCGCCCTTGCCGCCACGGAGGCCATCGCCTTTGAAAGCGACGCCGTGGGAACCGCCGCGGAAGCCCTGCCCTACACCGGCCTGTTTGCCATCTCCGGCTGCGGCCTGGAGGTGGTGGAGGAGGGCGCGGCGACCGGCATCGTGGCCTACAACGCCAACGTGGGGGGGATCCCCGACAGCGTGCCCAACTGGCTGCCCGGGGACAACGCGAAGTCCCTCGCCAACGCCTCCACAAGCGGCTGTGAGGCATTCACCGTGACCTTTTCCCCGGACATCGTGGTCAGCTCCTTTTCCCTGGAGATCATCGACTACGGCGACCGGTTCCCCGGAGGAGCGTCCGCGCCCTACATGGTGACCCTGACAGCATACGACGCTTCCGGCGTCCAGCTCGGCCAGTTAACCCATTCCATGGGTTCCAACGGCGCGGCAAAGGACGTGGCCACGGCCGGGGCCAGGGGCCTCACCATCACCGCGGCGGACATCGCCTACGTGGAGCTGACGACCCAGGACGTGGACCCGGATGTTTCCTACGACAACTTTGCGGTCACCTATGAACGGCGGCCCATCGACGTGGTGATCGACATCAAGCCCAGCACCTTTCCCAACAGCATCGACCCGCGGTCAAACGGCGTGATCTCGGTGGCGATCCTGGGCTCCGCGGATTTCGACGTCTACTCCGTCGACCCGGCCACCCTTTCCTTCAACGGCCTAACCATGGGCGTGAAGAGCAACGGCCAGCCCATGTGCGCGGTCGTGGACCTGAACTTCGACGCCTATGACGACATGGTGTGCCTCTTCGCAAACGAGGAAAGGGCCTGGTCCGAGGGCCAGACCGAGGCCGAGCTGACCGGCGCGCTGTGGGACGGCACGCCCGTATCCGGCATGGACTCCGTGCGCCTGGTGCCCCCGGAGGAGGCCATGGCTCCCTGAACGCGCCTTTACGGCGACCTTTATCCGGCCGCCCCTTCGGGTTGTCGTCCATCGCGGCGGCGATAAGGGCGGGCGACATGTCGATGGCCACGGCCTCGATCCCGGCCCTTGATCTGCGGAAGCGCTTCCGCGCCCTGGTACCGGCTCCGGGCGAAGTGGCACAAAAGAGTCGTGGAAAAGTTCCGCCAAAATCAGAATTCCTTTAAAAAGCGGAGCGTATTTTCCAGCCATGCGCCAATCAACCATTAATGCTCCTAAAATATCAGCTAGCCGCCCCTGAAAAAGTCTTTAGTCTATGATTTTATTTGAAAAAATATTCACTTTGTGTTAACGCATTTTGCGGGTTTTTGGGTGTGATTGGTTCGGAACCTTGCAAAATGTGGGCGGGAAAATTCGTGAAACCGAGACGA
>JAFDHW010000466.1 GCA_019308705.1 Deltaproteobacteria bacterium | reverse complement strand
GCCCCGATAACGCGGCCAGCGCGGAAATCGGGCGAGCCCGAAGGGGGAGGAATTTTGCCCGAATGGCAGAATTCCTCCAATAATCAGACCGTCTTTGGCGCAAGACCCAAAAAAACAGCTCCAACGGATTGAAAATAAAGAAAAATTCGATCTCGGGCAAAATTGCTCATGAATAATCCGGGCTAAATATTTTATTCGGTGAAATTTTTCATGAATAAGTCGGGCTAAAACTCGTGTTTCATGAGGAGCACCCGCCAGTCGTGGGTCACGTGGCAAACGTAGCAGTCCTGCCCGTCCACCTGCCTTGAGGGCTCGGAACCCGTGAAATGGCCGGAAACGATGCGCTCCCAGAATACCGGGTCCTGGTGCGAGGCCGGCGGCCGGTGACACTTGGCGCAATCCCGGGCGGTGGGCTCGGGGTGCTCCCAGTTGTCCACCTCGAAGGTGGAAATCCCGTGGCACCCGCGACAGTTTTGCCCGAATTTTTCCCGGTGGGGGTCAAGGTGGCACTGGGAGCACAAAAGATCCGGGTTCAGGAGTTCATGCTGCATCCGGCTGATGTCTCCGTTCACGCCCTTGTGCTCCCGGTGGCAGGAAGGACAGAGGATCTCCGCCTGGTGAAAGCGGATAAGCGGGCTCAGCCGGGAAACGTCCCCAAAGGCGTGGCAGCCCAGGCAGCGCTCCGCGGCCGGACCCTTCCACGGCTCATGGCAATACCGGCAGTCGCCCGCCAAAGACTGGTGGACGCGGTTCAGCGGCGCGGGCATAGCCGCCTGCTCGTGGCGCCACAAAAGGAAGCACGAAACCGCCACCGCCGCCACCACCGCAATCCCGGCCAAAAACTTTATCATCGAAGCCACCTCAGCCCGTAATAGAGGGTGTTGGCCACGTGCGTGGCGAGAATCCCCCAGAAAAACACGGCCAGGATCATGTGGAGGATGGCCCACCGGCTGAAGATCTTCTTGGTGGCGGAAAACGTCTTGATGGCCGTCTCGGTTTCCGCGATTCCCCGGGCAATCTTCAACAGCTTGTCGCAGTTGGAGATGAACAGGGGGTCTTCCATCCCGGCGTCCTCCGGCGCTTCGGGAAGATCCGGGAAAATCGCCCGTTCCCCCATGAAATCACACGCCTGCTGCATCACAGGGTCTTGGCGGACGCGGAAAAACTCCCTCCGCAACAGCTCCATGTTCTTCTTCTGGTCCCGCAAGGTTACGCTGACCCGTCTGAACAAAAATTTGCCCACCAGGCCCGTGGAAACCAGGAACAGCAGGACCACGAACAAGAGCTCGCTGGCAGGGCCGGTGAACCGGGCCGAGCCGTGCACCATGGCCAGGGTGGCGCCGGAAAGGCCGAAAAAGACGTGGAAAAACAGTGGGTTGTCCCGGCCACGCTTTTTGAGCAGCCGCTTGCGGAACGGATATTCCAGGGTCAGGAGCATGAGGATTGCGCCCAGGATACCCAGGCCGTGATCGGGCAGGGTTCCGGAGAAACCGGGCAGGGGAGAAATCAGGTTGAAAAGCACCGAGGCCAGAAACACCCAGAGGAGAATGTTCCCGATCCGGCTTTGGGTATACGGGTTCACGCGTCCAAGTCCACGTCGGTTTTGGGCACGGCCACGCAGGGCAGGATCATGTTTTCCTCTTCATCGCCTTCGTCCAGGCCGTCGGTCACATCCATGTCCACTTCGCCGGAAAGAAGCTTGGTCTTGCAGGTTCCGCAAAAGCCCTGGCGGCATTCCGAGTCGATGGACACGCCGCTGTCTTCGGCAAGCTCCAGCAGGCTGTCGTGCCTGCCGTCCCACTGGGCGGACTTGCCGGATTTCTTGAACTCAACCTTCATCGTCATCCGTTTTTCCCTCCCGTTCCTCCGCGAGGAGTTTCTCCACGATCCTTTTGGTCCTCCTGTGCCTCATCCACTCCGCCGCCAGGACGCTGAGGATGGCGAGTCCCATGATGACCATGGCGAAGAAATGCCCCCAGGATATGCCGAATATGCCATCGTGACGGTCCTGGTACCTCGGCGAGATCTTGAGCCGCTCCTTGAACCACTGGATTTCCGCAGGTTCCTGGACGGATGATTCTTCCTGGGACATCGCGGCCTTGGCGTGCGCAAGGGGAAGCCCCGGACCCGGCAGAAAAGCCGGGACGGCCGCCAGGAGCAAGAAAATGAAAAAAAGTTGTTTCATGGTA
>JAFDHW010000465.1 GCA_019308705.1 Deltaproteobacteria bacterium | reverse complement strand
GTGCTGGGCCAGCAGATCGACGAGATCCTCTCCCTTGATTATGACGGCTATTGGGACCGGGGGTACTCCCCGGACTTCCGGAAGGTTCAGGGCACCATGCGCGCCATGCTGGACAAGGGCCAGGCGGACCAAGTGGTGGCCCATGGAATGCAGCTCTGGGCCGCAGCGGACAACCTCATCGAGTCCCTGGACCACGAGGGCGAAATCGGCATGGAACTCGGCGGCTGCATGGAGTTGGTCTTCGAGGCGGTTTTGGCTTCGAGCATGCCTTCTTTCAAACGCCTGTGCTGGATGATCGTCCGGTTCCTGGAGGATGAATACAGGTTGCTGTTCGACGGGGAAGAATGGCTGAAAGAGGGGAGTTTTTCCGCCCAGGACTGGTCCCATGCCGCGGATGACCTGGCCCAAAGGCTTTCCTCCATGCCCTCGGGCAAAGGGTCCTTTTCCCTGTCCTTCCAACGGAGCAAGGTGCTTTCCTGGCTGATCCGCGCCCTGGAGGAAAGCGGCCGGGACGGCATCGTGGAACTCCTGGAAAAGGAAGCGCCTAAGACCGGGGAATACGGCCGCCTGGTGGACGCCCTGGAAGAGGCCGGCGAGCACGAAAAGGCCAAATCCTGGGCCATCAAGGGGTTCGAAGACATGTTCGAGCATTCCCCGGGCACGGCCTGGCGGCTGGCCGACAAGATGAAGACCATGGCCGCCCGCTTTGGGGACCACGCCCAGGTGGCGGCCCTGGAAGCCCTGGCCTTTTTCGACCGACCCCATTTGCAGGGGTACGTGGCCCTGGAAGACGTCACCGCCGGGCTCGGCCTCTGGCCCCAGGTGCGTGAAAACCTCCTCTCGTTTTTGGAAACCGGTACCCGCCCGGATGCGGCAAAGACTCCCAAGGCCCTGCCCGCCTGGCCCTTGCCCGCCCCCTGGGTGACCCTGCCCCCGCAATCCCCCCGCAAGGTGGAGTTCCCGGACCACCACACCCTGGTGGAGATCGCGGTCCATGAAAAGCGCCACGACGACGCCGTCGCCCGGTTCAGGGAGTGGGAAACCAAGAGCCGCTGGGGCGCTCCTTCGGGCCTGACCCTTGCCGATGCCGTGCAAAAGACCCACCCGGAATTTTCCCTGGACACTTGGCGGAAACACGCGGAATCCCTCATCGAAAGAGTGGACAAGAAAGCCTACCAGGAGGCCAGCCGCTTCCTGCGCAAGATGAAGAAGCTCCACGAAGAAACCGGCCGCGCCGAAGACTGGGCCGCCTACGTCCGCACCCTCCGGCAAAGAAACCGCCGCCGCCCCCGCATGATGGAAGTCATAGACGCCCTGGAGCAAAGGCCCGTCATCAAGAGCGGGTAGCCTTAAGCCCCTCCCAGTCGCAGAAAAACGGCCGACCCTGTGACCGCATCTGACACTCGCCCATGTATACTTGCAGGGGGAGGAGGGAAACATGGGCACCGATCGAAGGGGATTTTTGGCGGGCCTGCTCGGGGCGGGAGCCGCTCTGTTGGAGGCGGGGAAGGTGGCAAAGGGCGAATCCAAGCCCGACCCTGTCCCCCATACCCCGGCAGCCCGCCAAGCTTACGCCACCAACATGTTCTTCGTGGCCGGCTTCCAGTACCACCATGGCCCTACCGTGGTGCACAAAATGCGGGAAGGCGATCCCCTGGACATGATCCCGGAGCCCCACAACCCCCACGATCCCCTGGCCGTGCGCCTGGAATGGAACGGCATCATGATCGGCTACGTGCCCCGCGCCGAAAACCAGGTGGTCAACGCCCTCCTTCAGCAGGACGCACCCCTGGAAGCCTTCATCTACGAGGTCGATCCTGACGCCGATCCCTGGCAGGCCGTGATGGCGGAAGTGCTGCTGGTGACGTGAAGCGTGCCTTGCTATGAATTGCTCAAGCAGGGGGGGCGGGGATAGACTCGAACCAACCTTTGACTACCACGAAGAAAGGAGCCCCCATGCTTGGTGCCATCGTAGGAGACATCGTGGGGTAAGCATTCAGAGGGGTAGCACCCCTGGATTTTGTGCCTCTTGTTCCTATTGGCACAACATATTGATATCATAGGGAAAGATCGGGCTAGACTTTTTCTCCTTGGGTGCTATGGGTTTCTTCATGAAGCCCGCCTCCTTACCTCAAGAGATTTGGGACTCGTGGCCGGAGTCGGCGCGGCGGTTCATCCTGGAGCAGGCGGACGCC
>JAFDHW010000464.1 GCA_019308705.1 Deltaproteobacteria bacterium | reverse complement strand
CTTACCCTGTACACCGGCGACGAGGTCCTGGTGGTCATGAACAAGTATCCCTACATCAACAGGCACCTCCTGGTGGCCCCCAAGCAGCACGTGGGAAGCCTGTCGGACCTTTCCCAGGAGATGATGGGCATGCTCACCAAGATGGTGGATCTGTCCATCGGCGTGCTCAAGGAGAAGATGAGCCCCGACGGGTTCAACGTGGGGCTGAACCTGGGCAGGGTGGCGGGGGCCGGGGTGGAGGAGCACCTCCATTTCCACGTCGTGCCGCGGTGGTTCGGAGACGTGAACGCCCTGGCCGTGTTCGCGGACGTGCGGGTGATCCCCGAGCACATCCAGGCCACCTGCGACAACCTGAAACCCCTGTTCGCAAAGCTCCCCCGGTCCCTGAAACCCCGGGGGCAATAACCGCCGGGCAAGGAGATCCCATGCAGCGAGCAAAACTCATCGTGGGCGTGATCATCGCCGCGATACTGGCAGCCTTGTTCCTCAAAAACAAGACCATCCTCTTGAGCGAACAGCAGGTTTCCGTCCTGGTCTACACGTTCACCCAGCCCGTCATCGTGTACCTGGCGGTGGTGTTCGCGCTGGGGCTTGCGGGCGGCTGGCTGCTGGCGCTTCCGGGAAAGCGCCGCCGCAGGCGCCTTCTGCGCGACAAGAACGCCGCCATCAGGAACCTGGAAAAGCGCCTGGCCGAGGCGGAGTCCATGATCCCCGCATCCGCCGGGAAACAGGCCGGGGAAAGCTCCCCGGCGGGGGCCTCCGAGGGAGAGAAGGATACGCCTTCGACGCTCAAGGATCCGGGAACCCCCGAATAAGCCGTTTTTCCCATGCAACAGGAAAAATCCTCCACGGCAGGGACCTGCCCGGCCCGCGGCGCCAAGCCCACGCCCGTGCTCCGGCAGTACCTCGAAATCAAGGAACAATATCCCGACGCCATCCTGTTCTTCCGCATGGGCGACTTCTACGAGATGTTCTACGAGGACGCGCACACCGCCTCCCGCGCCCTGGAAATCACGCTGACTTCCAGAAACAAGAACGACCCCGAGCCCGTACCCATGTGCGGGGTGCCCGTGCACGCGGCGGACGGCTACGTGGCGAAGCTTCTGGAGCAGGGGCTCAAGGTGGCGGTGTGCGACCAGGTTCAGGACGCGGCATCCGCCAAGGGCCTGGTGAAGCGCGAGGTGGTGCGGGTGGTCACCCCGGGCATGGTGCTGGACCCGGGGTTTTTGGATCCCAAGGCCCCCAACTGGGTGCTGGCCCTGTGCAAGAAGCGCTTCACCTGGGGCGCGGCCATGCTGGACCTTTCCACGGGCGAGTTCCTGGCGTTCGAGGAAAAATCCGCGGCCCTGTTCGTGGACGAGGTCCTTTCCCGCCAGCCCAGGGAGGTGCTTCTGCCCGAGGGCATCCTGGAGGACATTGTGGCGGCCGAGGCGTTAAAGCCCCTTCTGCCCTTTTCCCGCACCACCCTGCCCGCCCAGAGCTTTGACACGGCCCGGGCCGGCAAGCGGCTGGCCGCGCAGTTTTGCACCCACTCCCTGGAGGGGTTCGGGGTCCAGGACATGGGCCCGGCCCTGGGGGCCGCGGGCGCGGTGCTGGACTACGTGGAATCCACCCAGAAGCGGGAGGTCTCCCACGTAACCCGCATCACCCCCTATTCCCTGGACCGCCACCTTATCGTGGGCGAGGCCGGGGCCAGGAACCTGGAGCTTTTCAAAAACCTGGCCGACGGCGGCCGGTCCGGGACCCTGTTTTCCGTGCTGGATTTCACCAGGACCGCCATGGGCGGAAGGCTCCTGCGCCAGTGGCTATCCCACCCCCTGCTGGACGTGGAGGAGATCAACCGCCGGCTGGACGCGGTGGAGGAAGCCAAGGCCCGCCGGGCGGACCGGGCGGCGCTTTTCGAAGCCCTAGAGGGCGTCTACGACCTGGAACGCCTGCGGGGCAGGCTGGCCATGGGCCAGGCCGGCCCGCGGGACCTGGCCGCGCTCCGCACCAGCCTGGAGAAGCTGCCCGGCATCTACAAGCTTCTGTCCACCTTCCACAGCGACCTGTTTTCCGGCGGACCGGTGGAGGACGACCTTTCCGACGCGGCGTCGTTCATCGCCCAGAGCATCGTGGACGATCCCCCTTTTACGCTCAAGGAGGGCGGTATCATCCGCAAGGGTTTCAGCCAGGAACTGGATGACCTGGTGGAAACCGCCGCGGA
>JAFDHW010000035.1 GCA_019308705.1 Deltaproteobacteria bacterium | reverse complement strand
TTCTTCCGGGCGGATTGGATGAACTTCTTGGCTTTCTGGCGGGTATAGGCCAGGCCGCCGGCCGCGCGGATGCGGGAAAGGATGAGGGCGAAATCCGCCTCGGAGCAGTGGCCGGAGCCGATGATCTTGGCCATGCGGAACCGGTCCAGGCTGGAGGCCTTGTGCAGGGCGTGGATGAGCGGCAGGGTGAGCTTGCCCTCCTTCAGGTCCTGGCCCAGGGGCTTGCCCGCGGCCTTGGGGTCGGCGGTGTAGTCCAACAGGTCGTCCACCATCTGGAAGGCCATGCCCAGGTCCATGCCGAACCGGGCCAGGGCCTCCACGGCGCCGGGGTCCGCGTCCGCGCAAAGCGCCCCCACCCGGCACGCGCCGGAGATGAGCACCGCGGTCTTGTTCTTGATGACCTCCAGGTACTCGTCCTCGGTGAGGTGGATGTTGCCGTGGTTTTTCATCTGCTGGATCTCGCCCTGGCTCATGACCGCGGCCACGTCCGTGATGGTCTGGATCACGGGCAGGCGGCCGGTCTTGGTGGCCATGGAGCAGGCCCGGGCGAACAGGTAGTCGCCGGTCAACACCGCGGTCTGGTACCCGTACACCGTGTGGGCGGCGGGGGCGGACCGCCGGGTGCCGGAGGAGTCCACCACGTCGTCGTGGAGCAGGGTGGCCGCGTGAAGGTATTCGAACACCACCCCCATCTGGTAGGGCTCCTCTCCCGAGGCCCCGCACAGCCTGGCGCACAGCACGGTGAGCAGGGGGCGCAGCCGTTTTCCGCCGGAAAACAGGATGTGGCTGGCCACCTGGCGCACCAGCTCCAGGTAGGGGTCCAGGTTGTTTACGAGCTCTTCCTCGATGGCCGCAAGGTCCTGCTCCACGGCCTCGGTAATCTCCTGCTTCAGGGTCTTCATTCTATTTCCGCCAACAAATCGTAGGGGCCGGCGGCGACGACCCGGGCGCGCACCAAGTCCCCTGGTTTCGCGCCCCTGCCGCGCACCCTGGTGATTCCGTCGATTCCCGGGGCCTGGCCCATGGTGCGGCCTTGAAAGGGCGCTTCCGGGTTTCCGGTATTTTCCAGGATCATGACGCCGATACCTTTTCCCACAAGGACGGCAAGCTTGTCCAGGGAAATGGCGGCCTGCATCTCCAAAAGCGCTTTGCGCCTGGCGTGGGCCGCCTTTGGGGGAACGGGGTTTTCCAGGCGGTGGCTGGGCAGGTCCTCGGCGTCCGAATAGGCGAAAACGCCCAGGTGGTCGAACCGCACGGTTTCCACCAGGTCCGCGAGCTTTGCAAAATCTTCTTCCGTCTCCCCGGGGAAGCCGGTCATGAGCGTGGTTCGCAAGACCGCGTCCGGCACCCGGTCCCGGATGCGGGAGAAAAGGTCCACCAGGTCCTGCTTCCCGTATCGCCGCCCCATGGCCTTCAAGATGCGGTCACTGGCATGCTGCACCGGGACGTCGAAATAGGGGCACACCTGGGGCAGGCTGTTCACCGCGGAAAGGAGCCGGTCCGGTATCCGCAGGGGGTGCCCGTAGAGGAAGCGCACCCAGGCGTCCGGGGCCGCCTCGCACACCCGGGGCAGCAGGTCCGCCAGGTCGCCCGCGCCGGGAAGATCCATGCCGTAGGCCGTGGTCTCCTGGGCCACCAGCACGATTTCCCTGGCCCCCATTTCGTAAAGCGCCCGGGTCTCGGCTTCCACGTCTTCCGGCGGGCGGCTGCGGAGCGGCCCGCGCAGGCGGGGGATGGCGCAGTAGGTGCAGCGGCCGGGACAGCCTTCGGCGATCTTGAGATAGGCCGTAGAGCCGCCCGGCCACAGCCGGGGGTCTTTGGCGGTCGCCAGGGGGGTTTGCTCCGGGGGGCCGAAGAGCAGGACGCGTTTTTCGGATTGCACGGCCTCCACGATACGGTGGGCGCATCCCACGCCCACAAAGGCGTCCGCCTCGGGGAGGGAGCCGGCAAGCTCCTTCCCGTAGCGCTGGGGCAGGCATCCGCACACGACCAGCCGGCGGAGCGCGCCGGACGTCTTGTATCCGGCGGCCAGGAGGACGGCCTCGATGGACTCGTTTACCGCGTCCTCCACAAAGGCGCAGGTGTTCACCAAAATCACCTCCGCCTCGGCCGGGTCCGGGGAAACCGCGTAGCCCGCCGACGCGAGCCGTCCCAGGAGGACCTCGCCGTCGGCCTCGTTTCTGGGGCACCCCAGGTTTATGAGACACACGCCTTCCATGGGGCGCCCGCTGCCTATCCCTTCCGTTTTCGGATGGCCTCGGTCAGCGCCGGGACCACCTCGAACAGGTCTCCCACCACGCCGTAGTCCGCCTTGGAGAAGATGGGGGCCTCGGGGTCCTTGTTCACGGCCACCACCACCTTGGAGGTGGACATGCCCGCCAGGTGCTGCACGGCCCCGGAGATGCCGCAGGCCACGTACAGGGTGGGGGAAACGGTCTTGCCGGTCTGGCCCACCTGGTCGGAGTGGGGCCGCCACCCCTCGTCCACCGCGGACCGGGACGCGCCCACGGCCCCGGAAAGTTCGGCGGCCAGCTCCTCCAGCACGGAGAAGTCCGGCCCTCCCATGCCCCGGCCGCCGGAAACCACGACATCGGCCTCGGTGAGTTCCACCTTGCCCGCGGGCCGGGGCTCAAAGGACTCCACCTTCGCCCGGGGTTCGGGCACGGGGTGGGAAATCTCCCGCACCGCGCCCTTTCCCGCCTCCCGGGAGGGGGAGAACACGTTGGGCCGCAGAAACAAAAGAGCCGGGGCCGCCTTGAGCGCCACCCTGGCGAACACCTTGCCCCCGTACATGGGACGGGTGGCCACGATATCGCCGCCGTCGGCCGAAATCGCCACGCAGTCCGTGGCCGCCGGGGCGTCCAGGGCCGCGGAGAGCCTGCCGGCCAGGTCCTTTGCCCGCAGGGTGTGGCCCATGACCACCGCCCGCGGGCCGGCCTCGGAAATCACCGCGGCCAGAAGCCCGGCGTGGGCCTCGGCCATGCAAGGGACAAGCCCGGGGTCCTCGGAATAGAGGATGAGGTCCGCGCCGTGGGCCGCCAGTTCGTCCGCCGCGCCCCCGGCCTTTTCCCCCAAAACGGCGGCGAGCGTCCCGCCCCCCAGGGCATCCGCCAGTTCCCTCGCCGCCCCCAGGGCCTCCAGCCCGGCCTTGGCCGGTTTGCCGCCGTCCATCTGCACGATTGCCAGGACGTCCTTGTCCGCCATGACCAACCTCCCCTCAGATGACCTTGGCTTCGTCGGCCAGGGCGGCCGCCAGGTTCTCGGCCAATTGTTCGGGCGTGTCCCCGGAAATCATCTTTCCAGGAGGCCGGGCCGGGGGCGGGCTCATGGCCGCCACGGCGCTTTTGGCCGCCACGTCCTCCGCCGAAAGACCCAGGGCGGAAAGGTCCTTTTCCTCCAGGGGCTTCTTCTTGGCCTTCATGATGCCCATCATGGAGGCGAACCGGGGTTCGTTGAGCCCCTTCTCGGCGGTGACCAGCGCGGGCAGGGGCGCGCGGACAACCGCCGTGCCGCCGTCCGTGGCCGCCTCCACCAGGACCGAATCCCCCTCCAGGGAAACCGTGGTGGCCATGGACACGTGGGGGATGTCAAGGAGCTGGGCCACCATGGGGCCCACCAGGCCCGCCTCGTCGTCCACGGCCCGGGACCCGGCCAGGATCAGGCCGAAATCCATGCCGGAAACCGCCTTGGCCAGGGCCTTGGCCACGCCCAGGGAATCCGCCCCGGAAAGGGCGGGGTCGTTCACCAGGACGCCCCGGTCCGCACCCATGGCCAGCGCGGCGCGCACGGCCTGGGCCGCCCGGGCCTCCCCGGCGGACACCACGGTGACGGTGCCGCCGCCGGCAGCCTCGTTGATGCGAAGGGCTTCCTCCACCGCGTACTCGTCGTAGGGGTTTACCACCCACTTGAGCCCCTCGGCGGCGATGGAGGCGCCGTCCGCGGCGATGGAAACCGCCGCCCCGGTGTCCGGCACCTGCTTGATGAGAACGATGATGTCCATGGGCACACCTTCCGCAAAAGACAAGAAACCCGCCTATGGGGGACCCGGGGTAAGTAGTAATCCCCGTGGGGCTTGTCAACCGCCAGACGCCCTGGGGCTCCAGGGCGCCCGCTTGACACCGCCGCGGGGCTTTCTTACTGTTTGACCACGATCAAATCATCAAAAAATCCCGAAAGGTTGAGACAACCCGGACACACGGCATGAACGGAAAAGATTATTACAAAGTGCTCGGCGTGTCCAAGAACGCGTCGGCCGAAGAAATCAAGAAGGCGTACCGCAAGCTAGCCATGAAGCACCACCCGGACCACGCCAAGGGCGACCCCGGGGCCGAGGAGAAGTTCAAGGAGATCAGCGAGGCCTACGCGGTGCTCTCCGACCCGGAAAAGCGCAAGGAATACGACAACTTCGGCACCGAAGGCTTCAGGCAGCGCTATTCCCAGGAAGACATCTTCAAAGGCTCGGACTTGGAGGACATCCTCCGCGGTTTCGGATTCGACTTCGGGTTCATGGGCAGGGGCGGCGGACAGACGCGCCGCACCTGGACCACGGGCGGAAGCCCCTTTGGCGGGGCGGGCGGCGTCTTCGGGGGGTTCGGCGGCGCGCAGCAGCCCTTTCCCACCAAGGGCCGAGACGTGGTGTACGAAATCCCCCTCACCCTGAAGGAAGTGGCCACGGGCACGCAGAAGACGCTGTCGATTCCCCGGGGCACGGGCCACGAGAAAATCAACGTGCGCATTCCCCCGGGAATGGTCACGGGCAAGAAGATCCGGCTGGCCGGCCGGGGCGAGCCCTCCCCCAGCGGCGGCCCCAACGGCGACCTGTACATCCGCTCCAGGGTTGTGCCCGATTCCACTTTCGCCGTGGAAGGCAGGGACCTCTTCGTCAACCGCTCCATCAAGCTTTCCGATGCCCTTCTGGGCACCACCATCTCCGTGCCCACCCTGGAGGGCAAGGAGCTCTCGCTGAAGGTGCCCCCGGGCACCCGTCACCAGACCAAGCTACGCATGGCCGGCCACGGCCTGCCCGACATGAAGGGCAAGAACAAGGGCGACCTCTACGTGCGCATCCAGGTCCAGACGCCCAAGAAGCTCACCGCCGAACAGAAGAAACTGGTGGAAAAGCTCAAGGAAACCGGCCTGTAAGGCCACAGCCTTCCTTTTTTTCTCCCGGGTTTTTCTCCCAGGTTGCCTCCTGGTATGCCCGAACCCGGGCAACCCACGGTTTTTGCCGGGATTTTCAGGCATAGCGGCGTTCAAACGGCATTGACATGCACTGGCATTCCATGTATGTCGAAGAAGGTAAGTGTATGTCAAGACAGCAAATGCCTGTATGCGGTCCCGGCGGGGGCCGGGAGCCGCGGCCGCGGACGCCCCGGCCGCCCGACCAGGGCCCAAAAAAAGCCCCTTTTGCCTTGACGAAGGACGCGGATGCCCATCCTGGAAGCCGTATTCGACCAAGAACGGATACAGGCCGAAATCAAACGGGTGGCGGGTGAAATATCTTCAGACTACAAAGGCCGGGAACTGGCCCTCGTGGGCGTGCTCAAGGGCGCCTTCATCTTCCTGGCGGACCTCGTCCGGAACCTCACCATTCCCGCATACGTGGATTTTGTCCGGGTCAGTTCCTACGGCGACGGAACCCAACCCAGCGGGAATATCCGCCTTTCCCAGGACGTGACCCTGGACCTCGACGGCAAGGACGTGCTCCTCGTGGAGGACATCGTGGACACGGGGCATACGATGGCATTCCTGCTCTCCCATTTCAGCGGGCGTAACGCGGCGTCGGTGGCCTGCTGCGCCCTGGTGGACAAAACCGGCCGGCGCAGCCGCGGCGTTGACCTGAAATACTCCTGCCTGTCCGTGGCCGGGGGATTTCTGGTGGGCTGCGGCCTGGACTATGCGGAAAAGCACCGGGGGCTCCCCGGAATCTACTCCCTGAAACCCTAATCACGGGGACCAGCCATGATCGTTGCTTGTGACAAGTGCCAAAGCCAGTTTTCCCTGGACGAAGAGAGGGTCCGGGACAAAATCGTCAAGATTCGGTGCTCGGACTGTCAGCACATCTTCCAGGTAGGTCCTGGCCCCGTGGGAGCGGTTGCCGCCCAGGCTTCCGCCGATGAAGGAGGAGACGGCGATCTTGCCCTGCCCCAGCTTCCGGAACTGGAAGGCCTGCAGGAAGCCCTTGCCGCCGGAAGGTCCGAGGAGGCCGCGGCCGGTCCCAGCCAGGCTGCGACCGACAGGGACCTTGGCGGCAAAGAGAGGGGGGCGCCCTCCAGGGAGAAGTCCCCGGCGCTTCACGCCGCCGGCGGGGACGCAATGGGCGCCTTGGACGACCTGGGCGTTCTGGAAGACCTGAAAGGCGAGCAGGAGCCCCTGGACGCCACCCAGGACCTGGGGGAACTGGGGGAGTTGGAAGACCTTGACGTGGAACAGCCCTCAGCCGCCCAGCCCGACGTGGGCGAACTGGGAGGCCTGGACGACCTGGGCGACCTGGAGCCGCTGGACCAGGAGCAGCCGGCCGTGGCAGCCGCCGCCCCGGAGCCCGCGGCCGGGGGCGGCGACGACCTGGATGACCTGGGCCTGCCCGATTTCTCCGCCGACGACGTGGAAGCCGCCGAAGAGGAGGAAGAGCAGAAAAAGGAAGAAGCCGCCATGGCGGCCGCGGCCACCGAGGGCGGAGCCGAGCCCTTGGACCTTGGCCTGGGCGATTCGCCCGAGCAGGCAGCCGCGAAGCCCGAACCGGCGGAAGACGACGACCTGGGCCTGCCCGAACTGGAGGAGAAAGACATCTCCGACACGCAGGACGCCAGCTTGCCGGATTTTGACGCCGAGGACCTGGACGACGCGGCCGAGTCCGAGGCCATGGAAACCACGGTGGATGTCGAGGACCTGGCCGCCGAGGAAGATTCGGGGGGCATGCCCGAGGGCGAAATCGACCTGGACATGGACCTGTCCTTCGGCGATGAGGAACTCCCCGCCCCCGCGGTTGCGGGCGGCGACGCCGAGGACCTGGACGCCGTGCAGGAGGCCCTGGCCGCCACCACCCCCGAGGACGCCGAGGAAAAAGACCTGGCCGCCGGAACGGGAGACGATGACCTGGGCGACCTGGGCGATCTGGAGCCCCTGGAGGAGGAGGGCGAATCCGCCGACGCCGCGGGCGGCGAAGACGACGAGCTGGACTTGGGCGACCTGGCCGACTTCGACGAGGTGGTGGAGGAGAACGAGGACCAGGAACCCACCCAGATGCTGGACGAAGACGACCTGCCGGAACTTTCCGAAGCGGCCGGGGCAACAGAGCCGGAACCGGCCGGCGCCGTGGAAGAGGACTCCGACGGCCTGGACCTGGGTGACCTGGCCGACTTCGACGAGGTGGTGGACGAAGACAAGAACCTGGAAACCACCCAGATGCTGGGCGAAGACGACTTGCCGGAACCTTCCGAAGCGGCCGGGGCAACAGAGCCGGAACCGGCCGGCGCCGTGGAAGAGGACCCCGGCGGGGAACTGGACCTGGACGCCGGCGGGGAACTGGACCTGGACCTCGGCGGCGCGGTGGAGGAAGAGCCTGCGCCCGCGGCGGTTTCCGCCGTGGAAGAGGTGGAGGAAGAGTCGGACCTGGACCTGGGCGAGCTGGAAGCCGTGGAAGAGGAAAGCGCCGACCCGGGCATGGACCTGGGCGAACTGGAAGAGGTGGAGGAGGAAGGCGCCGACCCGGGCATGAACCTGGACCTGGGCGAGCTGGAAGAGGTGGAGGAAGAGGATCTGGACATCTCCGCCGGCGCCCTGGAGCCCACCACCGAAGAGGTGGAGATCGACCTGGACATCGACGACGAGGAACCCCCGGAAATCCCCAAGCAGCCCGAGCCGGACCTGGACATCGATTTTGACGACTCGGACCTGGACATGGCCGCCGAGGAGGTGGACGACGCCCTGGAGGGCGAAGTGACCATGGAAATGGACAGCGCGGAGATGCCGTCCGACGAGGTCACCATGGAATACGACTCCGCGTCTGAGATCACAGATACCAGCGGGGAGGCCACGGACCTGGGCGACGAGGACGAGGAAGAGAAAGAAGAAGAGGAAGAAAAGAAGAAATCCGGCAAGAAGAAAAAATTCAAGCGCTTCGAACCCAAGAAAAAGAAGGGAAGCGTGCTGGGCAAGCTGGCCTTCTTCCTGCTGGTTCTCATCCTCCTGGCCGGCGGGGCCTTCGGAGGGCTTGCCGCGGCCCGCTACCTGGGCATCGAGCTTCCCTTCAAGGTCCCCTTTGAGGTCCCCTACCTGAGCCTCATTCCGGTGAAGGCAGATACCGCGTCCCTGCAGCCCGCCGCCCAAACCCAGGCCCTGTCCATCACCAACGACGTAAAGGGCTACTTCCTGGAAAACGGGGACGGCGAACCGGTCATCGTCATCCGGGGCCACGTGAGGAACGAGTATACCGAGCCCAGGAGCCACATCCGGGTCAAGGCGGTGCTGTTCAACTCCATGGGCAACAAGACCGACGAAGCCGTCTTCTTTGCGGGCAACAACATCACCGACGAAGAGATCCGGTCCATGGGCGCCCAGAAGACCATGGCCATGCTGCGCAACAAGCAAGGCCAGGCGGGCAACAACGTGGGCGTGCCGCCCAACGCGATCATCCCCTTCACCGCGGTGTTCGCCAATCCCCCGGCCGACCTGGAGGATTATCTGGTGGAGGCGGCGGGCAGCGACCCCGCAACGGCCCAGGCGGCCCCGGACACGCTCGCTCAGACCCAGGCCCTGCAAAGCGCTCCCTCTGCGGAGCAGGCCGGCGCGGCAGATCCCGGCCAAACCCAGGCCGGGATGACCCCGGCCCCGCCCGAAACGGGGTTGGGCGGGCCCGCCGGGCCCGCGCCCAAGGCGAGCGTGCCATAGGGCATGTCCCCCCGCCTTGGGGCTTGACAGCAACCGGCCGGCTGATTATCAAGGACTCGGCGTGGCGATGTAGCTCAGACGGTTAGAGCATGCGGCTCATATCCGCAGTGTCCGGGGTTCAATTCCCTGCATCGCCACCATCTCTCTTTTTCTCCCACCCGGCTTTCCGATGCGATCCCTTCGGCCGACCCGCGCCAAATGGATGCGTGCGCCCGAAAACCGGGTTGAGAAGGTCCCGGTTGGGGGGTATTGTTTCCTTGGGGGGAACCAAGGAGTTTTTGGCATGTCCGCCTTTGCCAAGATCGTGGAACAGCGCATCGCCGAGGCCCAGAAAAAAGGCGCGTTCGACAACCTCCCCGGCGCCGGCAAACCCCTTTGCCTGGAAGACGACCGCCACGTGCCCGAGGAGCTTCGGCTCGCCTACAAGATCCTGAAAAACGCCGACTGCGTGCCCCCGGAGGTGGAGCTGAGAAAGGAAATCCTGGCCATGGAGGACCTTTTGGCCGGCATGGAGGACACGCGGGAAAAATACCGCGCCATGAAAAAGCTCAACCACCTCGTCCTGAAACTCAACCTCTTGCGGAACGGGCGGGCGGAGCTGGATATTCCCGAACGCTACGAGCACAGGCTGGTGGAACGGTTTTCCAACAAGGGCGGGGTTGCGGAAGACGGAAAATGAAGTTTGCCAAATCCTCCGGGGACACCCCGCCGCGGAACGCCCGCGTGGCCGAAGGCGTGTGGAAGAGCGTGTTTTTCGCCAACCTGATCCTTTTCCTGCACCTCGTCGTGGTCCTGGGCCTGGGGCTTGCCATGATCTTTTTCCACGGCATGGTGCTGTATTTGCCGTGGATCTTCACCGGCACGCTCCTCCTTCTGGGCCTTACGGCCTACCTTTTGCACCGCCGGGCCAAACGCCAGGGGCGCACCCTGGGCCAGCTTTGGAAACAGCCGCTGCTGCAGGGCCGGCCCGTGGAGGTGAGCGTGCTGGGCGGCCTGGCCTGCCTGCGGGTGGGCGCCGGCCGGCCGGAGGTCCCCCACCCGCGCTTGGAGGCGCTGGAGGATCCATGGGCCATCCGCGCCCGTGAGCTGGCCGAGCTGGCCCGCCTGCTGGAGGAAAACCTCATCACCGAGGAAGAATACCAACAAGCCCGCCGGGGGATTCTGTCGTCATGAAAAAGCTTAGGGTGGCCCTGCTTTCCGGGGGAATGTCCACGGAGCGGGAGGTTTCCATCAAAAGCGGGGACAAGGTGGCCGCGGCCCTGGACAAGGACCGCTACGAGGTGCTGCGCTACGACCCGGCCACGGACCTGGCCAGGCTGGTGGCCGACGCGCCGGGGCTGGACGTGGCCCTGGTGATCCTCCACGGCCCCTTTGGCGAGGACGGCACCGTGCAGGGGCTTCTGGACCTCTTGGGCCTGCCCTACCAGGGCTCCGGCGTGCTGGGTTCGGCCCTGGCCATGAACAAGCTGGCCGCCAAGCGCATGTACGAGGCCGCAGGCCTGCCCGTTCCGCCCTACGTGCCCATCGGCGGGGACACGGACAGCGCGGACGTGGTGAAGAAACTGGGCCTTCCCCTGGTGGTGAAGCCCTGTTGCGGGGGCTCGTCCATCGGCATGTCCCTGGTGCACCGCGAAGAGGAGCTTGACGCGGCCATCGAGGCGGCCCTTGCCGCCGGCGGCCAGGCCATGGCCGAGGCCTACATCAAGGGCAGGGAACTCACCGCCGGCGTGCTGGGGAACGAGGACCCCGAGGCCCTGCCCCTGGTGGAGATCATCCCGGGCAAGGATTCCCCGTTCTTCGATTTCCTCTCCAAGTACACCCCGGGCGAGGCCACGGAGATCTGCCCCGCGCCCGTGGACGAGGCCGTTGCCGCCCGGGGAAAAGAACTGGGCCTGGCCGCGCACAAGGCGCTTTTCTGCCGCGGATATTCCCGCACGGACATGATCCTGGCGGACGACAACCTGTATATCCTGGAAACCAACACCATCCCCGGCATGGGGGAGACCAGCCTCCTGCCCCAGGCCGCCAAGGCGGCGGGCTACTCCTTTTCCGCCCTCCTGGACCGGCTCATCGACCTGGCACTAGAGAACGGTCCAGAGCGAGCACCGGGCCGGAAGGTCCCTGAAGCACCCTGATCCCGAACCCCGGCAGACCCTCGGAAAGGGGCCGGCCAAGGACAAAGGCCGCTTCCCGGGGGTCGCGGCTCTCCCGCACCCACCGTTCCCGCGCCGCTTCGTCGCCCTTCACCATCTCCAGGAGCTCTTCTGCGGCCTCCCGCCGGCCTTCCGCGGCAGCGGCCAGCTCCGCCACCCGGCTCCATGCAAACCGCGCCTCGTGCTCCCGGGCAAGGTCCAGGAGGCCGGGGTCGTGGATGAGGTCCGCCCGGACCAGGCGGTCCTTTTCGTACATTTGCCTCAACGCCGTGTCGTCGCCGCAGAACAGCGCCGCGCACTCCGCCGGCCGGGCCGGGTGCAGACGGCAGGCCTTTGCCCACTCGTCGAACAGCACGCAGGCCGCGCCCCCCGCCCGGCCGCGTATCTTCACCATCTCCCGGCCCAGCACCCGGATGCCCCCGGCCACGTTGTCCGTCACCCGCTCCCCCGCGCGCAGGGTGACCAGGTGCCGGTAAAGCAGGCCGCCGGAGGCCAAAAGCTCTTTGTCCCGCCTATGGAGCGCCGGGCCGCCCGCACGGCAGCAGTCCCCGCACCGACGGCATTCCAAGGGGTTTTGTTCGGAAGCCATTTTCTCTTCCTATCCCGGATTATTCACGGGTTCGATTCGCGCGAGAGCA
>JAFDHW010000463.1 GCA_019308705.1 Deltaproteobacteria bacterium | reverse complement strand
CGATTTCCGCGCTGGCCGCGTTATCGGGGCTCGGCGTACCAAAGTACGCCTTCACCCCTCTAGCCTTGCCAGCACGGAAATCAGGCTTCGTGAATAATCCGGGATAGGTTTTCCCGCCGGGTTTCCCGACGATTGGAGCCCTTCTTTTTTCATGGCGGTGCACGAGACAGATTCCTTTAAGGACCCGGCGTCCGAGTACGTGGACGCGCTGGTCAAAAGCGATTCGTTGGGACCGCTGGTGGCCCATGCGCGGGTGCTGCCCCCCCGGGCGGCCAAGTTCGCCGGGCCGGAGAAGCCCTGGCATCCCGGGATCGAGCGGGTGCTTTCCGCGGCGGGGATCGAAACCTTGTACTCCCACCAGGCCAGGGCCGTGGACCTGGCCCGGGAGGGGAAGGACGTGGTCATCGCCACGCCCACGGCCTCGGGAAAGACCCTGGTCTACAACCTGCCCGTGCTGGAAAGTGTGCTTGGGGACCCCTCCGCCCGGGCGCTGTATTTGTTTCCCTTGAAGGCCCTGGCCCAGGACCAGCACAAGGCGTTTTCCTCCCTGGCGGCGCTTCTGCCCCAACCACCCACGGCCGCGGTGTACGACGGCGACACCACCGGGCACTTCCGCAAGAAGATCCGCGACAACCCGCCCAACGTGCTCATCACCAACCCGGACATGCTCCACTTCGGGCTTTTGCCCCACCACGCGTCGTGGGAGGAGTTCTTCAAGAACCTCAAGTACGTGGTGGTGGACGAGGTGCACACCTACCGGGGGGTGATGGGCTCCAACATGGCCTGGGTGTTCTCGCGGCTCCAACGGGTGTGCGCCCACTACGGGGCGAAGCTTTCGTTCATCGCGTCCTCGGCCACCATCGACAACCCGGGCGAGCTTTGCCAAAGCCTCCTTTCCCGGGAGTGCCAGGTGGTGGAGGAGTCCGGAGCGCCGGCCGCGGGCAAGCACGTGGTGTTCGTAAACCCGGAGGACAACCCCGCGCGCACGGCCATCCAGCTTTTGAAGGCGTCGCTTTCCCGCGGGCTTCGCACCATCGTGTACACCCAGTCGCGCAAGCTCACGGAACTCATCGCCCTGTGGGCTTCGGAAAACGCGGGCGAGTACGCCGGCCGCATCTCCGCGTACCGGGCCGGGTACCTGCCCGAGGAACGGCGGGAGATCGAGGCAAAGCTCGCGTCGGGCGAACTGCTCGCCGTGGTGTCCACCTCCGCCCTGGAACTGGGCATCGACATCGGCAGCCTTAACGTGTGCCTGCTGGTGGGCTACCCCGGCACGCTCACGGCCGCGTGGCAGCGGGGCGGGCGCGTGGGCCGGGGGCGGTCCTCTTCCGCCGTGGTGCTCATCGCCGGGGAGGACGCCCTGGACCAGTACTTCATGCGCCACCCGGACCAGTTCTTTTCCCGTCCCATGGAGCGGGCGGTGATCAACCCGGAAAACCCGGTGGTGGCGGCAAAGCATTTGGTGTGCGCCGCGGCGGAGCTTCCGCTTTCCACCTCTGAACCCCTGCTGGAAAACCCCGCCCTGCGCCGCGTGGCCGAACGCCTGGCGCGGAGGGGAGAACTGCTGGCCTCGGGCGACGGCTCCCGGCTGTTCTCCGCGGAAAAGCGGCCCCACAGGGACGTGGATTTGCGCGGGGCCGGGGAGCCCTTCCGCATCGCGCTGGCCGATGGCGAAGCCGCGGGCGGAACCACCCTGGGCAAAACCGTGGGCCGGGTCGACGGCATCCGCGTGTTCCGCGAGGCCCACCCCGGGGCCATCTACCTGCACCACGGCGAGACCTACAAGGTGGAGGATTTGTGGATCGAGCACCGCACCGCCGTGGTCACCCCGGCGAAGGTGGATTATTACACCCGCGTGCTGGCGGACAAGTCCACGGAGATCCTGGAGGTGTACGAGACCCGGGAGGTATGCGGCTGCCGGGTGGGCCGGGGCAGGCTGCGGGTGACCGACCAGGTGACCGGGTACGAGAAGCGGCGCGTGCAAAACGGCCGCCGCATGGGCACCTTCGCCCTTAACCTGCCGCCCTGCGTGTACGAGACCCATGGCCTGTGGATCGAGATCCCGCCCGGGGCGCAGGCCGCCTGCGAGCGGCGGCGCCTGCACTTCATGGGAGGCATCCACGCCCTGGAGCACGCGGCCATCGGCATCCTGCCCCTTCTGGTCATGACGGACCGGAACGACCTGGGCGGCATCTCCACGCCGCTCCACCCCCAGCTTTCCGG
>JAFDHW010000462.1 GCA_019308705.1 Deltaproteobacteria bacterium | reverse complement strand
CCGCCCGCCTGGCCCCGGAACGGGAAGAGCCCTGGATGCAGCTGGTTTCGGCGGCCCTGGAGGCGGAGGAGTACTCCCTGGCCGTGGACGCGGCGCGGCAGGCGGTCTTGCTCCACCCTCGAAGCGCGGTGCTCCACGCGTATCTCGCCATGGCCCTCCAGCAGGCCGGGGACAAGGAGCAGGCGCAAAAGGCCCTTGAAGAGGCGGTTTCCCTGAACGAGCGCCACCCCCTGGTCCAGCGGGCGGCCGCATGGTCCTGCTACCAGCAGGGAGAGTACGAAGAGGCCATTTTTTGGCTGGAGAAACTGCTGCTCCGGTTTGGGAGCGGGGAGGCGCATTACTGGATGGCCGTGTGCCTGGAGGAGACGGGCAGAAGCGCCGAGGCAGGGTACCATTACCAGCGCGCCGCACAACTGGGGTACACCCCCGCCGCCTCCGGGCGCTCTTGACACCATGTTCCCCGTCATTATTTTTTTGCCAGGTATCGGTTTTATTGGGCAAAATTAGATAGTTGCATGTTGGATAGCGCCGTTCGGGAAGGGTGGCCGCGCGTTTCGCGAGCCGCCGTCCCTCTCTCCTGGTGCGAAGCATGGACGCCTCGTGACCGGCGCCGGCCGGATGCGTATGAGGAGGTCACCATGGATCTGGACAAAAAGTACCGGTTCGCCAAGGTTGCCATCGTGGTCCTTTGCCTCGCCTGCGTGGGCCTGTTGGTGGGGCTCGCCCGGTCTTCGGACGAAAAGGCCGCCACCGTCCCGGAGTTTGTCCCGGAGTTTAAGGATCTGGATTCCTTTTCCCGCTCTTTGGCCAAGCAGCTCGAGGCCCAGCGGCGGGAAGCCTTCAGAATGTTCGACCGGTTTTTTGGCGACGAGTTTTTCCGCGACCAGGCAAAGCCTTTCAAGGAGATGGAGAGACTGCACCAGGAATTGATGGAGCGCATGGAGGAAAGCTTCCGCCATTATTTTGACCGCCACTGGGACGACTGGTTCGACAGCCGGTTCACGCAAGGCGGGCTGCGCCTGGAACGCAAGAACACCGGAGACGCCTACGTCTATCGCTTCACCATCCCGGACGCCAAGGAACAGAAACTGGACGTGGAGGTTTCCGAACGCTGGATTTCCATCAAAGGGGAGTTCATCCAGCAGCTGGAGAGGAAGGATTCCCGGGGCAGGGTGACGGCACGCCAGGAGCAGAGGCAGACCGTGGCCCAGTCCTTTTCCATCCCTGGGGATGCCGACTACCAGCGGGCCGATATTTCGCAAAAGGATGGGGAGATCGTGGTCCGGATTCCCCGCCGGGCAACGACCTGACAAAGGGAAAAAGGGAAGTTTGCTTTTGATTCCAATTGGTTAGCCCGGAACCAGGCCGGGACAATCCTGCAAAGGAGGTGGGATCATGGATAAAAGCAAACTCGTACCGTGGAACTGGTTCAGGAAGGAACAGGAGCAGCAGGCCGGCAACCTCCCGGCAGCCCGGGTTCCGGTCCGGGGTTGGTATGCAAGCCCCCTGGCGCAGATGCATCGGGAGATGGACCGCATGTTTGACGAACTGCTTCAGGGTTTCGGCGTCCCGCCCCTGAGCTTGAATCGGCCTTTTGCCTCTCCGGAAAAGTGGCTGCGCCCCACCTTGGATATCGCGGCCACGGACAAGGAATACGCCGTGTCCGTGGAACTGCCCGGGGTGGACAAGGACGACGTGCGGGTGGAGGTGGCCGACGAGACCCTGTGCATATTCGGTCGAAAGGAACAGAAGAAGGAGGACAAGCAAAAGGACTACTACCGCATGGAGCGTTCCTACGGCTCCTTCCAGCGGGTGCTCCACCTGCCCGAGGACGCGGACCCCGAGGGCATCAAGGCCAACTTCAAGAACGGGGTCATGAAGCTGAGCATTCCCCGGAAGCAGAGCGAAAAGGCCCGCTCCCGCCAGATCGAGGTGACGGCGGAATAACCGGGCTCCGTTACCCCAACAACCGGCCGCCCAGGCCGTTTCGGCCGAGGCGGCCCTTTTTTATGCACCAACCAGGCCTTTTGGCGCAGGCGAACATCGCCATCAATTGTAAAGGCCGGGCGGGCACTCCGCCTCGTAGCTTCTGCCGGTGGCCCTGCGCATCCTTACAACCCGGATTATTCATGAGCAATTTTGCCCGAGATCGAATTTTTCTTTAGTTTCAATCCGTTGGAGCTGTTTTTCGGGTCTTGCGCCAAAGACAGTCTGATTATTTGAGGAATT
>JAFDHW010000461.1 GCA_019308705.1 Deltaproteobacteria bacterium | reverse complement strand
GAAAAATTCGATCTCGGGCAAAATTGCTCATGAATAATCCGGGTTGAACCTGAAGCTGATGCGGCTTGTAGACGAGCAGTTTTTGGAGACGCCCTGGTATGGGTCGCGCCAGATGGCCCGGCATCTGCGCCGCCAGGGCTACGAGGTGGGCAGGAAGCGGGTGGCCGAACGATCCAAAATCAGCGGCCAAACCAACCCATATCCACCTTAAAAACGCCGCTGACCTGCCCAACGATTGGGGGCCACCTCTATCTCAAACCGAAGGAGGATGATCCAACCCACTGAGGGAATTTACAGAAAATATGTTGCTTTATCCATTCCCGAAATGAAGTTTTTTGAAAGGGGCGCAGAGGAAAATTTCGCAAAAAAACTTTCCCACCCAAAAACACGCATGAATTCTCTCTTCTTCTCCCGCCGGTTTGCCCCTTTGTTTTGGACGCAGTTTTCGGGGGCGTTCAATGACAACGTGTTTCGCAGTGCGTTGGTGATTTTGATCACGTTCCGGGCGGCGAACGTGTTCGGGGTGCCGCCGGCGCAGATGGTGGCGTTGTGCGGGGGGGTGTTCATCGTCCCGTTTTTTTTGTTTTCGGCCACGGCGGGGCAGGTTTCGGACAAGTGGCCCATGAACCGGGTGGCGGTGGGAACCAAGATTTGGGAAGTGGGCGTGGCGCTGCTCGCCGCGGCGGGGTTTGTATCCAACCAGGTGGGCATGCTGGTGGTATGCCTGTTTTTCATGGGCATGCAGTCCACGTTTTTCGGGCCGGTGAAATACGCCATCATCCCGGCCTTGGTTTCTGACGAGGAACTGGTTTCGGCCAACGCATGGGTGGGCATGGGCACATTCGTGGCGATCCTCTTGGGCACGGTGACGGGCGGCGCGCTCGTTGCGGTGAAAACGATCGGACCGGCGCTGGTGGGGGGCGCGGCTGTTTTTCTTGCGCTTTGCGGCTGGTTCGCCTCCACGCGTATCCCCGGGCTTTCCCCCGCGGACCCGGAGTTGAAGATCGCCTGGAACCCCGTGGGCCCCACGTGGCGGATTTTGGCCATCTCTTCGCGGGAAAAGACGGTTTTGGCGGCCATTTTGGGCATCTGCTGGTTTTGGATGCTGGGAATCATGGCGCTTTCCCTGATTCCGCCCTATGGCCGGGATTTTCTGCATGGAAGCGAGGCCGTGGTCACCTTGTTCCTTGCCCTGTTCTCCCTGGGGGTGGGCGCGGGGGCCATGGTTTGCCGCAGGCTTTCGGGCGGCGAGCTGAAACCCTCGCTCGCCGTGTTCGGCGGGCTGGGCATCACCCTGTTCGCAGGAGACCTGTACCTGGCCGGGCTGCCCGCCTCCCTGGCCGCGGCGGCGGGCGGCGAGTACCTTTCCTTGGCCGCGTTTTTGTCCGCGCCCGGGGCGTGGCGCATCGCGGCGGACCTGCTGCTGTTCTCCATGTCCGGCGGGCTGTTCATCATCCCGCTCTACGCGGTGGTGCAGAAGCGCTCCCGGGCCGAGGAGCGCTCCCGGACCATCGCCTCCTTGAACGTCCAGAACGCGGGGTTCATGGCCGCGGGCTCCGTGCTGTTGGCCTGGCTTCTGTCCCGGGGCCTGTCCATCCCGACGATCCTTTTGCTTTTCGCCGCCGCGAACCTCGCCGCCCTGGCGCTCCTCTGCGCCGCGTGGCCGGAGCTTACCCGCGCCATGGGCCATGTGTTCGGGCGAAAAGAGAAGGTCCTGGATTGAGGGAGAAAAAGAAAGCGGCTTGAAACGGGTCCCGGCGCATCCTGCCCGCAGTCATCGCCTTCCTCCCGCTGGGGCCGGATAAAGACGTTTCTGTTGAAGGACAGAAAGACCTGAGCCCGCAAAAAACCCGGGCCGGTGAAGAGGGAGGTTTGATGCGGGGGCGTGTGCTTGCTTTTCACCGGCCCGGGAAGGGCGTTTGCTGTCCGGGATGCTGATGGCGGGCCGATTTCTGCGGCCTTGGTCTCCTGGAAGGTGGAAGCGGGGCTCCGGCCTGCCGGGGTGGGGTGGGGGGAACCTTTAGCCCGAATTATTCATGAAAAATTCCACCGAATAAAATATTTATACGGATTTAAACAGGTTAAGTGCCAATTGAAGGGTCCTTGAAAAATGCACACTGTTTATTTGAGGAATGCTGACATTGGTGAAATTTTTCACCCTTCCGGCGAGCCCGATTCACGCGATAGCTGCGTCAGGAGGCGGTCGCGGTACAAAAGTACAGCTTCCCTCC
>JAFDHW010000460.1 GCA_019308705.1 Deltaproteobacteria bacterium | reverse complement strand
CTTGTGGTCCTGCGCCGGAGGGACGGCGGGGACCGCTTCCCGGCAGGCTGTCACGGAAAGGGAGTACGAGGACAAGGTCCGTGCGTACACCGAGGCCATCGTGAACGAAAAAAGCGGGCCGGAAGCGTATTTCCAAAGGGGCCTGGCCTGGGCGCGCCAAGGCAAGTACGACAGGGCTTTAAACGATTTCACCAAGGCGGCGGAGATCAACCCCCGGGACGCCCGGTCCTATTTCAACATGGGGGTGGCCCTGGGCAAGAAGGGACTGCTGGAAGAGTCGCTGGAAAAGTACGAAAAGGGGCTTTTGATCGCCCCGGAGAGCGCGGTGGGCTACTACAACCGGGGGCTTACCCTGGCCAAGCTGGGCAGGGAGGAGGAGGCGCTGGCTGATTTCAACCGGGCGCTGGCCCTGGACCCGGATTACTCCCTGGCCTACCTCCACCGGGGGGCCATCTACCGGAAAACCGGCTCCCCGGACTTGGCCCTGGCGGATTTCGAGCGGGCCATGGAGCTGGACCCCACCAACGCCACCCCCTATTTCCATCGTGGGCTTACCCGGGCCGAATCCGGGGACTTTGACAAGGCCATCGAGGACTACACCCGGGCCATCGAGCAGAACCCCGAGGACATGCGGGCCTACTTGTATCGGGCCCAGGCCCTGGCCGAAAAGGGCGAGGTGGATCGGGCCCTGGAGGACCTGGACCGCGCCCTGGAGCTGGAGCCCCGGTCCGCCCAGGCGTATTTGCGCAGGGGGGAACTCCTGTTGCGGAAAAAGGACGCCAACAAGGCCATCGCCAACCTCACCAAGGCCGGGGACATCGTGCGCATCGCGCGCTACCTGGACCGCGAGCGCCTGGTCCAGTTCATGGAGGTCAACCCCTGGCTTCCCGAACTTTATTATCTGAAGGCCCTGGCCTGGAAGCAGAAGGGCCGCTACGAATGGGCCCTGGACGACGTGCGGCAGGCTGGCAAGCTGGACCCGGACAACGAAACCTACGCAAAGCTGGAACAGGAACTGCTGGAACGGCAGAAGCGCTGATTGCCTATCCCCCCGCTCCGCCTTCCTCACGTCCCCCGGTAATGCGGTTCAAATAGGCCATGGCCTTGGGCAGGTCCGGGTTCAGGGAAAGGGCCTTCGCAAGATATTCTTGGGCCTCCTTCCATCTTCCCAGGTGAACCAGGGTGACCCCGGCGTTGGCCATGGCCACGGCGTCAGAGGGCCAGGCCTTCAGGGCCAGCTTGTGCTGGGCAAGGGCGTCTTCCAGTCTGCCCGCCAGCATGTAGGCCGCCCCCAGGTTCCTGTGGGCCAGGCCGTACCCTGGGCAAGCCTTCACGGCCTGTTCCAGGTAGGCTATGGCCTCTTCCTTTTTTCCCTCCTGCAAAAGCAGCATCCCCACCTTTACCTTGGGGGCGGGATGGCCGGGGTGCGCTTCCATGGCCTGGCGGTAGGTTTCCATGGCTTCCTGGAGCCGGCCCTGGTTCTGGGCGGCCTGGCCCAGTTCGAGAAGCGGCTTCAGCCCGTCCGGGTCCAGCTCGCGCGCATGGGCAAGGGCTTCCTCCGCCTCCCCGTACCGGCCCAGAGCCAGAAGCGTTTGGCCAAGGGCGAGGTGCGCCTCGGGCAGGTCCGGGTCCTGGGAAACGGCAGCGGCGGCGTGGTTCCGGGCCACGGCCGGCTCCTTGAGCGTCAGCAAAACCTTGGCCAGGTTTATCCGCGCCTCGATGAGGTCCGGCTTTATCCGCAGCGCCCGGGCCAGGTCGCGGGCCGCCTCCTTGTTCCTGCCCAACAACGCCAACACGGCTCCCCGGTTCAGCCATCCCGCAGCCAGGTTAGGCCGCAGGGTCACGGCCAGCGCGGCGTGTTGCAGGGCCTGGTCGTACCTGCCCAGGCTCTTCAGCGCCCCGGCCAGGTAGGCGTGGGACAGGGCAAAGCTGGGATTGATCTCCAGGGCCTTTTGGAAATGCTCCACCGCCTGTTCGGTCTTGCCCTCCTCCGCAAGGGCCGCCCCCAGATTCTGCCAGGCCATCGCCGTGGGCGGCTCCATGTGGATGGCCTTTTTAAAGCAGGCGATGGATTCCTCGCGTTCGCCCATCCGGTCCAGCACGGCGCCCAGGGCGGTGTAGGCTCGGGCGTTTCCCGGCCGCTTTTCCACCGTGTCCCGCCACAGGGCAAGCTCGCTTTGGTAATCCTGGTTCCGGTTCCAGGTGGCCGCGCCCAGGGCCGCGGCCGCCGCCAGCACCACC
>JAFDHW010000034.1 GCA_019308705.1 Deltaproteobacteria bacterium | reverse complement strand
CCTGGCTGGTTCGTCCCGTTCGCCGGACAGGTTCTCCTTGTTCTTCAAAAGAAGGTACTTCGACCCCTTGATGAGCTTCTTTCCCTCCTTGTCCGCTTCCTTGGCCTCGTCGATGCGCACCCGGTCCACCACCAAGGAGCCGTAATTCTTGATGATATGGAAGGGGTCGTACACAATGCGCGCCTTCGGGCAGTGCTTTCTGGTGGCGTTTTCAAACGGCTGCCACATGTCCATGGCCACGGCATCCACCTTTTCGCACCGCTCCTCTCCCATGGCCTTGTAAAAGGCGTTCAGGGTGTCCTCGGTCCGACCCTGGCCCACGTACAAGACCTCGGCCTTGGTCGCGTCGATCACCGTGGTTCCATACTTGTGGCGCTTTTTGACCGCAAACTCGTCCACGGCCAGAATCGTGGCGTCCGTTTCGCCCACCGGCGGAAGCTCTTCCAAAAGCGCCTTCTTGTCGATCTGCTTCACCGTCTTCCAGTCAAGATCAAACTGCTTGCCGATGGCGGACAACGACCTGATTTCCCTGCAGGAAATGGCCACCGCCGCCGCAAGCCGCTTGGTGTAGCGGGCACGGGGCTCAATCCAGTCGAGGACCTCGGTTTTCACGCCACACTCCGGGCATTCCACCCGGAATTGGGGGAAGATGAGAAACGCCCTGGAAAACGGCCCAAAGCTGAGGTCCCGGACCAGGCGCTCATCCCAATCGTAGTACCGTTCAAAGACCCTCCCGCAAGGGCAACGGAAACCACGCCCGACCCGCGTGATCTCGATCACCAACCCCCTATCATCCTGTTCTTCCAGGAAATACAGATTGGAAACACGATGCCCTGGAATTCCGACCAATTTGTCCATATACTCTGGCCTGACCATCGGCTGACTCCTTTCCACATGGCTGGTTTTTGCGGAAAAACCCATTGTGGCGGATAAGCCGATGGTCTTTCAATTCATTCGGTCAGCCTGACCTTCCACACTTTTTGGCGAAGAACCATATTTGTAATATGCCCATCTTTATCCTTTATTAATTTGATTTTCTCCCATCCAACAGCACGGACAAAATTGTCTTGTACTAATTCCAAAATTGGGTAGTGTATTCCTTTAGGATGGCCTTTCCTGTTAATATCAATTTCCAAAGCCATTAATGGCCAAAGGCTTGTTACGTATGAAACATGTTCTTCTTCATCGGAAGTTGGAGGCAAATTGGAACAAATGATACCACATAATTTACCAGAATCGTTGAATACAGGACCTCCGCTCATTGCACCATCGAACCTGGCATCAATTTGAAAGCATGGAAATGACAATCTGCAGGAATCTCTTTTTTCGTGATGTAAACATTTTACTGACACAGTACTAGTTATTGGATCAACTATCCATTCTATTGTATTTCCATTTTTGGTTATTTTAGGCTTTCTGTATCCAAAACAAAATACTCTTTCCCCGATTTCAGGAGGTATCAAGTCCAATATGGGAATTGACCATCTATAATCCAATGCTTCTTTAGAAACAGGAATAAGCATTAAAACCGCTATGTCGGTAAAATTACATAGCCATAATTTGGTGACGTTCCATACTCTGCCAGTTTTCCCGTTATTAAGTATTTGAAATACCTGTAGATTAAAGGTTCCGGCTAAATTTCCAGCCGGATTATCCATGGATTTTTTATCCAGCCTATAATAAAAATCCAAAATAACATGTTTTGCTGTTATTGCCATGAACTTGCTAATAATAATAGCTGTACCAGACGGATAGTAATCTCCATCTTTATGAGCCATAATTCCCAAAGCATACTCTGTAATAGGGCTGTCAAGTTCAGTAACATTAAAAGCCGGATTACATTGCATATTAAGTCGCTATTCGGTTGAAAGATGCCAGATTAAGCATACAGTGCCGCCAAAGGAAATGCGAAGCATTTCCGAACCAAAACGTTTTTTGGAAAGGGGGTTTGGGGGAAAACCTTTTTTTCAAAAAAGGTTTTCCCCCAAAAAGCCTCTTCCTTCACCCCCCGACCATCTCCACCCCGATGTCGAAGGCCTTCAGATTCTTCTTCGCCTTTTCCGGGCCCATGGCGGCTTCCATGGCCTGGCCGAAGGCCTCGCGGTGGATGGGCAGCTCCTTGGTGGCGGCGAGGGCCCCGACCATGATGACGTTGCCGAAGATGGCCGATCCCAGGTTCATGGCGGCCTCGGTGGCGTCGATGAACCAGGACCGATCGGAAAGCTCGGCCACCCATTTCTTCACGTCGTCCAAGGACGGGTAGGCGAGCTCGCCGGAGATGACGCCCACGGGGTAGATGGACCGGGAGTTGGCCAGCACCTTCACCTTGGGGTTGCCGTACCGGGCCAGGACGCGCAGGGCCTCGATGGGTTCCAGGGCCACCACCATGTCCGCGCCGCCGGCCGGGATCTGGGGGGACCACGCGCCCTCCGAGCTGATGCGCAGGTGGCTCATGACGGAGCCGCCGCGCTGGGACGCGCCAAAGGTTTCGCCGATGGTCACGGAAAGCCCCTGGGCGGACATGAGGTTTCCCAGCATGCGGGAGGCCAGCACGTTGCCCTGGCCGCCCACTCCCGTGATGATGAGGTTGTAAGGGTCCTTGCTTAACATGGCGTTGTCCTTTTATGCCGCCTGGGCGGACACGGGTTTCTTGATGATGGCCCCGGCCGGGCAGATGCTCGCGCACACGCCGCAGCCCGCGCAGATGACCTCGTCGATGCGGGCGCGGCCGGCGGTTGCGTCCCACACCAGGCCCGGGCAGCGGAAGATGCGCGTGCACAGCCGGTTGCACCCGCAGTCTTCCCCGCGGCAGAGGGCGGCGTCCACCTCCATGTCAAAGTCCTTTTTGCCCTTTCGCTGCGGCGAGAGCGCGCAGGCCTGGCGCAGGATGAGGACCTTGACGCCCTTCTTGGTCTCCAAGAGTTCGTGGAGGGTCTGTTGGGTCTTTTCCAGGTCAAAGGGGTCGGTGACGCGGACTTCCGCGCCCAGGGAGCGGCACACGGCCTCTATGTCGATGGCCGGGACCTCGTTGCCCAGGGCGTCGGTGGGAAGTCCCGGGTGGGACTGGAAGCCGGTCATGCCCGTGCCGGAGTTGTCCAGCACGGCCATGGTGATGTCGCTTTGGTGGTGCACGGCGTTCACCAGGGCGGGAAGCGCTGCGTGGAAGAAGGTGGAGTCTCCGCACACGCTCATGACCGGCTGGTTGAGGCCGAACGGCCCCAGCTTGCCGAACCCGGAGGCCAGGCCCGTGCCCGAGCCCATGGAGTGCAGGGTCTTCAGGGTGGAGAAGCCCGAGGGCAGCACGGCCATGGAGTAGCAGCCGATGTCGCCGCACACGAAGCCCTCGCGGCCGTCCGCGGCCAGGGTGTTGTGGATGCTCCAGAAGCTTGCGCGGTGGGGGCAGCCCGGGCAGAAGGTGAGGTCCCGGTTGGGCGCGCCGAAAAAGGCGTACTGCCCGGCCTTGGTCTTGTAGTCCGGGTCCACCTCCGGCACCTGTGCGCCCAGGGCCTTGGCCACCGCGTCCGCGGCCAGATCCGGATTGAGTTCGCCGGTCATGGGCACGTGGCCGTCGCGCTTGCCGAGGATGGGCTTGTGTCCGATCTCGTCCGCCGCTTCCTGGGCCAGGACCTTCACGTTTTCCTCGGTGAAGGGCAGAACCTCTTCCAGGACCAGGACCTTCCCGGCCGCGGCCAAGTGCTTCTTGACGAGTTTCCTTGGCAAGGGCCAGGTGGTGGCAAGCTTGAGCAGGCCCGCCTTGCCTTCCGCGTTTAGCATCCTCAGGGCCTCGCGGGCGTAGAGCCAGCAGGCGGAGGTGGCGATGACCAGGAGCTCCGGGTTGTCCGGCCCGGCGTAGGTGTTGAAGGGCGAGTCCTCGAAGATCTCCTCCGCCCGTTTGAGCTTTTCCTGCTGCTGGCCGTGCTTGAAGGTCACCGGCGCGGACATGACCGGGCCTTCCATGGGGTCCAGGATGAACCCGTTGTAGGTGAACTTGGCGTCCCTGCGCGGGGCGGGAATCTCGCCGGGGACCACGGTGCCCGATGCGTGGGAGAGCCGGGTGACGCTTCTGACGAACACCAGGGAGCGCAGCTCTTCGGAAAGCGTAAACGCCCACTTGGTGAGGTCCTTGGCTTCCTGGAAATCCGCGGGCTCCAGCAGGGGCACCTCCACCATCTTGGCAAAGTGGCGGCTCTCGCCCTCGTTCACCGAGGACAGCGCGCCGGGGTCGTCGCAGGGCACCAGGACCATGCCCCCCCGGGTGCCGGATCCGGCCAGGTGCAAAAGAAAGTCCGAGGCCACGTTCACGCCGTTCTGCTTCATGATGCACAACGACCGCAGCCCGGCGAAGGACGCCGCGGCGGCTACCTCCATGGCGACTTTCTCGTTGGTGGACCATTCCACGTAGATGTCCGCGTCCTTGGCCGCCTTGGCCAGGGTTTCGATGATTTCCGAGGAGGGGGTGCCGGGGTAGCCCGCGGCCACGGATACGCCCGCCTCCAGCGCCCCCCTGGCGATGGCCTCGTTTCCCATGTACAGCCGGCGTTCTCCGGCCGGGTGTTTGGCTATGGACATCAGGATTCCTCCGTCAGGATTTTTTCGGCGACTTGTTCATCCACCCGCAGGCTGGCCCGGCCCTCGGCCGTGTTGAGCAGGCCCTGCTCCCTGGCGCGGGCAAAGGCCCGGCGGCGCTTTCCGGCCGCGGCACGGGAAAGGTGGGCGGCGGCCTCGGCCTCGGGCTCGCGGGTTTCCAGCTTTCCGGCCGCGATGGCGGACTCCACCAGGTCCGCGCCTTTTTGGGTGCGGACGATCAAGGTGTTCCACCCGGGCTCGCCCTCCACCACGCCGACGGACACGTCCGCGAACTCCGCGGTCATGTCCGGGCAGCAAAGGCAGCCTGCGGGCACCAGCTTGCGCACCTCGGAAAGCGGTACTTCCACGCGCCGGCCTCCCGTCTCCAGGACCAATATTTCCGACGGCGGCGGGGGCAGGTCCATGCGGGTCGCGGCCTTGCCGGAGAGATGCTCCGCGGCAAGGGCGGCCAGGCTCCGGGCATCTATGGCCCAGGTGCAGAAAAGCCCGATGACCAAAGACGCCGGGGCCATGAAGTCTTCCCGGCCCAGGGGGTTCATCCCCATCTGGGCCAGGGCCGCGGCCTGGCATGGGGTGGCGGCCACGGCCAGGTCCCGGGTCCCGGAGGCGATGGCCTTGTTCACGGTGGCCAGCACAGGCGCCGCGCCGTACTTGGAGCCCGAGGCGGAAAGCACCTCCTCCGCCGTGGTCGCCACGCGGGGGTCTGGCAGGCCGTCCTTCTGGCCCGTCACCACGGCGGCTCCGGCCGCGCCGGTTTGAAGGGCGTGGCAAAGGAGCGCGGACACCGTGCCGCCGGCCTGGAAGGAGCCGGAAAGCCCCTTGGCCTGGGCCAGGAGCACCTGGCGGTGGGTTCCCAGGGGCTCGCCGGAATAGGGCGCGCCGTGCACGAACCGGGAGACCTCGTCCAGGTCGAGCTCCACGCGGGGGCAAAAGGCAAAGCAGCGCCCCTGCTCCCGGTCGCAGGGGAACAGCATGGAGGTTTTCGCCCGGTGGGTGACAAAATAGGGACACAACCCCACGCAGGCCCCGCACCCGGTGCAAAGCCCCTTGGCGATCACGTCCTCGTATAGCTGGGTGGGTCCAAGAATTTGCATTATCTGTTCCTCGGTCTGCGGATCATTGCTTGGATATCCCAAGGGAATGCGAAGCATTCCCGAACCAAACGGTATTCGGGGAGGGAACGCATGGGGAAAACATTCGCCTTTCTCACGCCCTCCTCATGGAGCGGGCCAGGATGGTCACGGGGTGGACGACCCGGGTTTTTCCGGCAAGCGGCGCGGAGAGGAAGCCCCGGCAGGAGGGGCACTGGGTGGCCACCGCGGAGGCGCCGGTCTGCCCGATGTCCGAAAGCTTCTTTTCCCGGATGGCCATGGACAGGTCCCGGTGGCCCAAAAAGAACCCGCCTCCCGCGCCGCAGCAGGCGTCCGGCTGGTCCATTTCGATCAGGGTCAGGCCCGGGATGCGGGTCAAAAGTTCGCGCGGGGCTTCGGCCAGGGTCTCGGAGAATTTTGCGTGGCAGGGCACGTGGTAGGTGTAGGTTTCCGCCAGCGTGCCCAGTTCCGCGGAAAGCCCCAGGCGCGCCAGGTAGTCCGTGACCTCGGCGGTCTTGGCGGCCAGCGCCGCGGCCTTTTCCGCCAGGGGATGGTCCGGTCCCAGGAGGGCGGGAATCTTCCTGGCGAACATGTACGCGCAGGAGGTGCAGTCGCAGACCAGGGCGTCGGCCTCGATGCGGGAAAGCGCTTCCACGTTCTTTTCCGCCAGGCGCGCGGCATACGCGAAATCGCCCTCGGCAAAGGCGGGCATGCCGCAGCAGACAAGCTCCGGAACCAGCACGGCCTCCACCCCGTTCCGGGCCAGCACGTCCAGCACGTCACGCCCCGTGTCCGTGTATCCCGCGTTGGTGGCGCACCCGGCGAAGTAGGCGGCGCGGGCGCGCCTTGGGCTTTCGTGGGGCTGCTCCCCCGGCGCGAAAGCCAGGGACAAGGGCTCCCTGGCAATGGGCGGAAGTTCGTCCGGCAGGAGTCCGCGGTTCCGCACGCTGCGGCCCACGGCGGCGTACATGCCGGAAAGCCCCCGGCTTTCCATGAACTTCTTCCGGCCCAGGCGGACGAAGGGGTTTTTGCCGGATTTGGCGCCCAGGCGGTTTCTGGCCGCGGCCACCACGTCGTCCACGGGCACGTTGGCCGGGCAGGTGTGGGTGCAGGAGGAGCAGAGCAGGCACCGGTCCACGATCTCCCGCACCCGCCTGGTGGGCGAAAGCTCCCTGTCTAAGAGCGACACCCCGATGATCTCCATGCGTGCCCGGGGCATGTGGGTCTCCAGCAGGTCCTCCTTGAACACCGGGCACGCCGCCTGGCAGAAGGCGCAATGGCTGCACTTGACCATGGCCTCGGCAAGATCCTCCAGCCTCATGCCCTGGTATTTCCCGCTCGCTTTGCCCATCCTTGTTTTTCCGTTTTGCGAACGCTCAATCCGCCCGAAAGGTGTTTTTCAGCCCCGCCCCTGTATTTTTTTATCAACGCAGGCGGTTCAGAAGCGATGCAACGCAACGCCGCAGATCGCTCTCCTGGGCCGCCGGTTATGTCCACAACTTGCCGGGGTTCATGATTCCCTTTGGATCCAGCGCGGCCTTGATGCGTTTCATGGCCGTCAGCTGGGCGCGGCCCAGCTCCCACTCCAGGAACCGGCTCTTGTGCAGGCCGATGCCGTGCTCGCCGGAGATGGTGCCGCCAAGCTCCAGGCCCTTTTTCACGATGTCCTCGATGGCGGCCTCGGCTTTTTGCTCCATTTCCGGGGAAAGGTCGGTGAACAGGATGGTGGGGTGCATGTTGCCGTCGCCCGCGTGGCCCCCCAGGCCGATGAGGATGCCCAGGCGGCCGGAGATTTCCGCCACCGCGCGCACGAATTCCGGGATGCGGTCCCTGGGCACGGTGACGTCCTCGCTGATCACTTTCTTGGCCATGGTGAGGATCATGGGGTAGAGCCGGGAGCGTGCTTTCCAGTAGGTGGCCGCTTCCCGCTCGTCCTCCACGATGCGGACTTCTTCTGCTCCCAGGTCCAGCGCCATGGAGCGGAGGATTTCCGCCTCTTCCGCCACCCGGGCCTCGGTGCCGTCCAGTTCCATGAGCAGGTAGGCTTCGCCCTGGGCGGCCACGGGCGGCCGGATGATGCTGTTCATGAGCGAAAGGGCGGCCTGGGGCACGTATTCCAGCATGGCGGGGACGGCCCCGGCGGCGATGATGCCGGAAACCACCTGGGCGGCCTGGTCCGGGGTTTCGCACACCACCAGGGCGGTGCGTCGGTGCGTCGGCTTGGGCAAGAGGCGCACAGACACCCGGGTGACCAGCCCCAGGGTGCCCTCGGACCCGGTGAACAGGTGGGTCAGATCATACCCCACGGACTGCTTCACGCAGTCGGACCCGGCCTGGATCACGGAGCCGTCGGCCAGCACGGCCTCGACGCCCAGGACGTAGTTTCCCGTGGTGCCGTATTTCACGGCCCGGGGGCCTCCCGCGCGGGTGGCCACGTTGCCTCCCAGGGTGCACACGCTCATGGACTGCGGGTCCGGCGGGTAGAACAGGCCCTGTTTTTCCACGGCCCGGTGAAAGTCCTCCAGCACCACCCCGGCCTGGACCCGGGCGGTCATGTTGCCCCGGTTGATCCCCAGGATGCGGTTCAGCCGCTTGGTGTCTAGGACGATGCCGCCGGCCACCGGGGTGCATCCGCCGGAGAGTCCGGACCCCGCGCCCCGGGGCGTGACGGGGATTTCGTGCTCGTACGCGTAGGCCAGGACCGCGGAGGCTGCGTCCGTGTCCTCGGGCAGGACCACGGCGTCGGGAATGTTCCGCGCAAAGTAGTGGGTGGCGTCGCTCTGAAAGGCGTAGAGGTCCTCGGGGGCCGTGAACACGGCGCGGGATCCCGCCAAGCGGATCAGGTCTTTACCGAGGGCTTTGCGGGTGCTGGTGGTCGCCATGGGCTTTTCCGGGCGCTTCAAACGAGGCGCTTCTGCACGTAACATTCATCCCCGGACGAAATCGTGAAAGACCAAGGTACGGTGACGGCCGGTGCAAGTCAAGGGAGGCCGAACAGGGTGCGGGCCTGGAGGGCGGCCATGGCCACCGCGGCCACCAGGCTTTGGTGGCTGGCGCGGCCCGTTCCGGCCAGGTCGTAGGCCGTGCCGTGGTCCACGGAGGTGCGGATGATGGGCAGCCCCAGGGTGGTGTTCACCCCGTCCTCGAAGTGGATCATCTTGAAGGGGATGAGGCCCTGGTCGTGGTACATGCACACCACCGCGTCCCAATGGCCGGTCTGGGCGCGCACGAACAGGGTGTCCGGCGGAAGCGGGCCTTGAACGTCCCACCCCTGGGCCCGGGCCTGCTCCACGGCCGGGGAGATGGCCGTGATCTCTTCGTCGCCGAAAAGCCCCTCCTCCCCGGCGTGGGGGTTCAACCCCGCCACGGCGATTTTGGGGGCGGGAATGCCGAAGCGCTCCACAAGGCTCTTTCCCGTGATGGCGATGGTGTCCGCCACGGCCTTTTGGGTGACCAGGGCCGGAACGTTGGAAAGCGCCGTGTGGATGGTCACCAACACCACCCGCAGCCGGTCCCCGGCCAGCATCATGCGGTAATCGGCGGTGCTGGTGAGCTTGGCCAGGATCTCGGTGTGGCCGTTGTAGTCGTAGCCCGCCTTGTGCATGGCCGCCTTGTTGATGGGGCCGGTGGCCAGGGCGTGGACCTTTTTTTCCATGCCCCAGCGGATGGCCGTTTCCACGTAGGCGACCATGGCCCGGCCGGTTTCCACGGTGGGACGGCCCGGGGAAAGGGCGTCCGGATCCAGGGAGGACAGGGCGGCCACGTCGATGACCCCAGGCTCGAACCGGGCCTGTTCCGGACCTTTTACGGAACGGAAAGAAAGGCCGTGGCCCAGGTTGGCCGCGGTGCGTTCCATGACCGCCGGGTCTCCGGCCACCAAGGGGCGGCACAGGGGCTGGATGCGGTTCGCCCCAAGAGCCGCGCACAAAATTTCTGGGCCCACTCCCACGGGGTCGCCCATGGTGATGGCTACAATAGGCGCTTCCATGGCTGTTCCTTTCCGGGGCAGGATAGGCCTTTTGGCCCCGCGAGGCAACCGGCCGGGCCGGGAAGTGGAAATGGCGAAAAACGACGAAAAAAGCTGATTTTGGCAGAAATTAAGAGTGTTTTGTTTTGACGGGATCTGGGGGTATGGGCGGAGGACCCCGGAATGCTTGAAAATCGCAACCAGCGTCCAAATGGGATGTAAATTGGGGCACTTGCAGGATGTTGCGATTATTTTTCTCTGCAATATCAACGGGTTGGATACAAGCTCCCCCGCGGCGCGTCCATGGGCCGAACCCCGGTTTGAAGGCGGTTATTCCAGGTTGACCCACCAGGCACTACTAGGTAAAACTCCCAGCATCTTGAGGGGCTCCACTTCTTTTTTATTCGGAATAAATCCTACCTATACTCGATAGAGCAGTTTTTTTGGCCGGAAAAACTCCCCGGAGAGGACGGTTTTTGTTCAAAATTCCACCGCGTACCGGGGTGTTGGACCTTTTGGGAAACAGGAAGGTTTGAGGATAAGCAGGTATTTTTTCGGCCGGGCCGGGCGGGCCCGGATGGGTGGCCGGGAGAACCATGGGTACGGAATACCAGGGGGAAATCTGGGAGCGTGCAAAGGAAAGCATCCGCGAACAGGTGTCGGACCACGATTTCCAGATGTGGGTCCGGCCGGTGGAGATGCTCGAACTGGGCGACGGCGAGGTGGTGCTGGCTTGCCCCACGGAACTGGCCTGCCGGTGGGTGAACAACCACTTCCTGGATCTTTTCGCCTCCGGGATCCGCAAGGCCGCGGGCCAAGACCTGAAGGTGAAGGTCCGGTCTGCGCCCGCCCCGGAACAAAAGAACGGCGAGGCCAAGAAGCCGGACCGCCAGCCCGTGCGCCAGCTTTCCCTGCCCATGGACTCCGTCCCCGTAGGCGGCGGGCGTTTTTTGCGCAGAAACTTCACCTTTGACCGGTTCGTGGTGGGGGAGTGCAACCATTACGCCTACAACGCGGCCTTGAACCTGGCCTCCCGGAAAAAAGCCGAGACCCCCCTGTATTTTTTGTCCAAGAACGGCATGGGCAAAAGCCACCTGTCCCAGGCCGTGGGCCACGAGATCTTGAAGCGCAACCCCGGCGAGCGGGTGTACTACGTGTCCGTGGAGGATTTCGCCAACGAGATGGTTGCCGCCATGCGGAAGGGGTCCATGGCGGATTTCAAGGAAACCTATCGCAGGAAATGCGACGTGCTCCTCCTGGAGGACATGCAGTATTTGACGGGCAAGGAGCGCACCCAGGTGGAGCTGGCCTTCACCCTGGACTCGCTTTTGGAGGCGGGCAAGAAGCTCATCTTCACCAGCATCTACATGCCGTCCAAGATTCCCAAGCTCCACGAAAGCCTGTTTTCCCGGCTTTCCGCGTGCGTGGTCACGTACATGGACGCCCCGGACTTCCGCACCCGGGTGCGCATCCTGAAGAAAAAGGCCCTGGAACTGAAAACCTGCATTCCCCGGGACATCCTGGAATATTTGGCCAGCGAGCTCACCGAAAGCGTGCGCCAGCTGGAGGGGGGGTTAAACGGCTTGGTGGCCAAGTCCACCCTGCTCCAGAGGCCCGTGGATCTCTCCCTGGCCGATGGCGTGGTAAAGACCATTTCCCGCCGGAAAAAGGAGATCACCCTGGGCCGCATCAAGCGCTTGGTGTGCGCCTACTACCGCATCAGCGAACAGGACATCTGCTCCAAGAGCCGGAAGAAGGAGATTGTCCGGCCCCGGCAGATCGCCATGTACCTGGGCCGGCGCTATACGGACCAGTCCATCCAGTCCATCGGCAGGAGCTTCAACCGCTACCACGCCACCGCGCTCCACGCCATCAGCACCGTGGAACGGCAGTTGAAGGAGCAGGGCGACGTGAGAAACCAGGTGGAGTTTCTCTGCGAAAAGATCGAAGCCGGAGAGTTATAGGGAAGCGGTTTCAAAGAGGAGTTTCTGCTGCGGCGGGCCTGCCTCGAGCCCGCCGTTTTTTTATAATTCGGGTTAGCCCGGATTATTCATGAGCAATTTTGCCCGAGATCGAATTTTTCTTTATTTTCAATCCGTTGGAGCTGTTTTTTGGGTCTTGCGCCAAAGACGGTCTGATTATTGGAGGA
>JAFDHW010000459.1 GCA_019308705.1 Deltaproteobacteria bacterium | reverse complement strand
GGCCCAGAAGGACCGGTTCATGCTCTTGATCACCATGGACCCGCCCCAACGGGACCAGGAGCTGGAGCTTGCCGGCCGCACCCTGTCGGACCAGGCCCCGGAGCGGGTGCTGGCCTCGGGCGCGGTCAAGCCCGTGCTGGCGAACGGCGCGCTCCCGGCCATGCGGGAGGTGTTGGCGCGGGTTTCGGTGAAGGAGGAGATCGTGGGCTACGCGGTGGACCTGGCCCGCAGGACCCGGGAGCACGCCGCGCTCCTGGCCGGCGCGGGTCCCCGGGCCACCCAGATGCTGCTTCTGGCCGCCCGGGCCAAGGCCGCGCTCGCCGGCCGGGACTTTGCCGTGCCCGACGACGTGAAGTCCATGGCAAGGCCCGTGCTGGCCCACCGGCTGGTCATGCGGCCGGAATACGAGATCGAGGGCCTCACTTGCGCCGAAGTGGTGGACGAGGTCCTGGACAGCGTTCCGGTGCCCAGGTAGCCATGGCCCCCACCCGGCGCATGGTCCTGTGGTCCGCCCTGGTGTTCGCCCCCGCGGCGGGCCTGTGGTGGACCAGCCCTTCGGAGATGCTCCTCCCCGGAGCCGTCGCCGCGCTGTTTTTGCTGGCGGCCGCAGCGGACGCCGCGGCCTCGGCCAGGCGGCTTTCCGGGGTTTCGGTGGCTTCGCCGGAGGCTGTGCGCCTGTTTCGGGGCAGGGCCTCGGACGTGGCCCTCACCGTGTCCTCCTCCCGCGGGGGAACCTTTGCCCTGGGGCTGGACCTGCCCGGGCCTTTTTCCGCGGAAACCGCCCTGGTGCGGGTGCGCCTGCCCAGGGGCGGAGAGGCCCGGGTCTCCTGGCCTGTGGCCTGCGCCCGCCAGGGGGAGTTCGCCCTGGGGGACTGCTTTGTCCAGGCCCGGTCGCCCCTGAGCCTGTGGGCGGTGCGGGCGCGGCGGGCCACCGGGGCCAGAGTGCTGGTGTACCCGGACGCGGCCTCGGAGAAGAACCGCATAGCGAGTTTGTTCCTGGGAAAGAGCTTCGGCGTCCACGCCTTCCGCCAGGTGAGCAAGGGCCGGGAGTTCGAAAAGCTCAAGGACTACGAGACCGGCGACAGCCTGGAGGACATCCACTGGAAGACCGCGGCCAAGCGCAGGCGGCCCGTGACCAAGGTGTACCAGCTGGAGAGGACCCAGCGGGTGGTGGCCCTGGTGGACGCGGGCAGGCTGTCCGCCCGCTCCGCTGCGGGGTATTCCGCCAACGATCATGCCGCGCCGGACCCCCTGGCCCCCCTCCTTTGGGAGCGGTTTTCCACCGCCGCCCTCGTCCTGTGCATGGCTGCAATCCGGCAGGGGGACCTCTTCGGCCTGGGCGCGTTTTCCGACCGCATGCACTTTCTGGTGCCCCCCAAGGGCGGGCCCGCGCAGGTGAACGCCTGCCGGGAAGCCCTGGTGAAGGTTCGCCCGTCGCCCGTTTCGCCGGATTACCACGAGGCCTTCTCCGCCCTGGCGGCGCGCATAACCAAACGCTCGCTTCTGGTGTTCTTCACCTGCCTGGACGACGCGGCCGTGGCGGAAAACTTTGAGAAGAACGTGGCCCTGGCCGCCAAAAAGCACCTGGTGCTGGCCGCGTCCATGGTGCCCTCGGGAGCACGGCCGCTTTTTTCCGGCCCGCCCCGGGGCCTGTATGCGGACCTCGCCGGGCTGGCGTTCCGGGAGCTTCAGGCCGTCAGGAAACGCCTCCAGTCCCGGGGTGCGGACTTGCTCCTGGTGCGTTCGGAAAACCTGTGCCCCGCGGTGGTGGACCGCTACGTGTCTGTGAAAAGGAGACAGAAGCTGTGATCCTGGACTTGAAGCGGTTCGTGGAGGAGGGCAGGCCCCTGTGGGACGAGCTTTCCGCCCGGCTCGAGCTTTTTTCCAGAAACCCGGACCGCGCCATGAGCCTGGAAGAGATCGCCCGGTTCCGCTACCTGTACCAGCGGGCCTGCGCGGACCTTTCCCGGCTCCACGCCCAGAGTGGGGAACAGGGGCTGAAACAGTACCTGGAATCCCTGGTGGCCGCGGCCTACGGCGAAATGTACGGGTCACGGCCCGCGCCATCGGCGAAAAAGGCGGCCGCATGGCTTGCCTGGGCCTTTCCCCGCGCGTTCCGCCGGCGTTGGCGCGCGTTTCTGCTGTGCCTGGCGGTCACCCTTCTGGGGGCCGTGTTCGGGGCCGGGGCCCTCACCGCGGATCCGGAGGCCAAGGCCGCCATCATGCCCTTTCCCGAGCTTTTGGGCGACCCGTCCGAGCGGGTGGCCAGGGAGGAGGAAGGCCCGCGGGAGGAGGCCAAGTACGCGGCGTTTTCCTCCTATCTCATGACCCACAACATCCGTGTGTCCGTGTTCGCCTTGGCCCTGGGCATGACCTTCGGCGTAGGCACCTTGGCCATCGAGTTCTACAACGGGGCCATCCTGGGGGCCGTTGCCGCGGATTACGTCCGCGCCGGGGAGGGCGTGTTTATGGCCGGGTGGCTCCTTCCCCACGGCAGCGTGGAGATCCCCGCCTTCCTCATCGCGGCCCAGGCCGGGCTGGTCCTGGCCGGGGCGCTGTTGGGCAGGAAGGCGGGCGTGCCCCTGGCAGCCCGGCTCCGTGCCGCGGGCGGCGACCTGGTGGCGCTCGTCTTCGGCGCGGCGGCGCTTCTGGTGTGGGCCGGGGTGGTGGAGTCCTTCTTTTCCCAGCACCACGAGCCCGTCATCCCCTACGAGGCCAAGATCCTCCTGGGGCTGTTCCATCTGGCGCTGTTGACCTGGTACCTGGCCGCCGCCGGCCGCAGGGAGGCCTTGCCGTGAGCCGCGCTGAACGCACCCTGGAGATCCGCACCCCCGAGGGGGTGGCCTTTTCCATCGCCCTGGCCGGGCCGTTCCGCCGGTGCATGGCCCTGATGGTGGACCTTGTCCTCACCTCCGCGGCGTCCTCGGCCCTAGCCGCAGGGGCCCATGCCCTCGCGCCCTTGAGTGCGGACATGGCTTTGGCGCTCAGCATGCTCGTTTACTTCTCCCTGTCCCTGGGCTACCACGTCCTGTTCGAGTGGAGGGCCAACGGCCGGACCCCGGGCAAGAAAATCTTCCGATTGAGGGTCATGGACGAAAAAGGCCTCCCCCTGACCTTTTTCCAGGTGGCCGTAAGAAATCTCCTCCGGCCGGTGGACCAGTTGCCCGTGTTCTACATGGTGGGCGGGCTGGCCATCCTGGCGGGGAAAAAGGCCATGCGCCTGGGGGACCTGGCCGCCCGCACGGTGGTGGCCGTGGAGCCGGACGTGGCCGAGCCGAATGTGGCCGCGCTTTTGCCGGACAAGTACAACTCCCTTTCCGCCCAACCCCTGCTGGTGGCGCGGCTCCGCCAGCGGGCCACCCAGGAACAGGCGGACCTGGCCTTGGACGCGGTGCTGGCCCGGGACCTTTTGGACCCCGATGCCCGGGTGCGCGTCTTCGCCCAGCTTGCCCAAGGGCTGAAGGGCCTGGTGGCCTTTCCGGAAGAGGCCGTGGAGGGGCTTTCGGACGAGCGGTTCGTCACCAACGCGGTGCGCAGCCTGTTCACCGCCCCCTCCCGCTCCGGCGGGGCCGCGGGGGAAGGGAAATAATCCTTTTGTCCATGCCGGCGGCCGCGCCCATTTTTCCGGCCACGGGTACCAGGAGGGGTGAGGCGGACGCAAAAGGCCCATGCCCCGTCCCCCGTCCGGGACCGCATGTATCCTTCATCACAATACATTCGCCTTGACGTAAGGCAGGGACTCCACGTATACTAACCTAGTCTTATCCTGCTAATTCAGGTGGCGTCCCCCGGGGCGCTTCCCCCTAGCCCGGATTATTCACGAAGCCTGATTTCCGTGCTGGCAAGGCTGGAGGGGTGAAGGCGTACTTTGGTACGCCGAGCCCCGATAACGCGGCCAGCGCGGAAATCGGGCGAG
>JAFDHW010000458.1 GCA_019308705.1 Deltaproteobacteria bacterium | reverse complement strand
CTTTTTCCGCTTTCGTGGGCCAGGAGCCCATGCAGACCGCGCTTTTGCTGAACGCCGTGAACCCCCGCATCGGCGGGGTGCTCATCCGCGGAGAAAAAGGGACCGGCAAGAGCACCCTGGTGCGCTCCCTGGCCGCCCTGCTCCCGGAAATCGAGGTGGTGGACGGATGCCCCTTTTCCTGCGACCCGGACGCCCCGGAGTCCCTGTGTCCCGCCTGCCGGGAAGCCGCCTCCAAGGGGCCGCTGCCCAGGAAAAAACGCCTCACCCCGGTGGTGGAACTTCCCATCAACGCCACAGAGGACCGGGTGGCCGGGACCATGGATTTGGAGCACGCCTTGAAGACCGGCGAAAAGCGCTTCGAACCCGGGCTCCTGGCCGCCGCCCACAGGGGGATTTTGTACGTGGACGAGGTGAACCTTCTGGACGACCACATCGTGGACATCCTCCTGGATTCCGCGGCCATGGGGGTGAACACGGTCCAGCGGGAAGGCGTGGGGTTTTCCCACGCGGCCAAGTTCATCCTGGTGGGCACCATGAACCCCGAGGAAGGCGACCTCAGGCCCCAGCTTTTGGACCGTTTCGGCCTGTGCGTGACGGTCCGCGGTATCCAGGACGTAGACAAGCGCGGCGAACTCCTGCTGCGGTGGGAGGCCTACGAGGCGGACCCCGCCAAGTTCCGCGCCAGGTGGGAAAAGGAGGAAAAGAAGCTCAAGTCCCGCATCATCAAGGCGCAGAAACTTCTGGAAAAGGTGAAGGCCGGCGAGGACATCATCCGCACCATCACCGGGCTTTCCGTCCGCACCGGCGTGGACGGCCACCGGGCGGACCTGGTGATCTACAAGGCCGCCAAAACCCACGCCGCGCTCATGGGAAAATCTGAGGTGGACATGGAAGACGTGTCCGCGGCGGCAAGATACGCCCTGTTTCACAGGGTACGGCGCATGCCGTTTGAAGAAATTCCCGACGACCACGAGGCCATAGACGCCCTTTTGGCGGAATCCCGCGAACAGGCGACCGTAAAAAAAAACTTCTGAACACGCCCTCCAGCGAGGAAACCCTCAAAGAAAGCGGTGAGGCGGGTGACCCGTCCCCTGGCGGGGAGCCCGGCCCCCTACCCCAAGACCAGAAAGAAGCCCCCGAAGGGGGCAAGGTGGTGGAAGCGGTCCGCATCTCCCCCATCCCGGAAACCCGGACCAGGAAGCGGCCGCCCAGGGAGGCCCAGGGTGCCAAGGGCCGGCAGCGCGGCGCGCCCGACGTGGAGAAAAGGGGGCGCTACATAAGGCCCTCCCTCTCCCAGGCCCGGCGGGACCTGGCCCTGGATGCCACCTTGAGGGCCGCCGCCCCCCATGCACAAAGCCGCCCCCCCGGCCCCCTGGCCGTGCCCCTTGCCGCCCAGGACCTGCGGGGCAAAATCCGCTCCCCCAAAACCGGCCTCCTGTTCATTTTCGTGGTGGACGCCTCGGGCTCCATGGGCACCAAGCTCATGGCCATGAGCAAGGGCGCCGTGTTCAGCCTTCTGGAGCGCGCCTACCAGGACCGCAACGAGGTGGCCCTGGTGGCGTTCAAGGACAAGAAGGCGGCCCTCCTCCTCCCTCCCACCAAGAGCATCTCCCTGGCCACCAGGAAACTCTCCGACCTGCCCACGGGCGGCACGACGCCCTTGGCCTCGGGCATCGCCATGGGGCTCCAGGTGGCCAAAAAGGCACTCACCGGCAAGAAAACCCTCCTGCCCTGCCTGGTTTTGGTCACGGACGGCAAGGCCAACATACCCGGCCATGCGGAGAGGATGTCCGGCAAGTTCAAAAAACTGGGGCTCTACGACGAGGTTTTCGCCCTGGCCAGGGCCATCCGGCACCAGGAACACGTGCGCGCCCTGGTCATCGACGCGGAGGAAAAGCACCCGGGCGCCATGGGCATGGCCAGGGAGATCGCCGACCAGATGGGGGCGGCGTACATGACCCTCCAGGACCTGAAGGCCGAAACCATCCTCCAGGCCTTTCAGGAAAAATAGCTTCTAACCCGGATTATTCACGAAGCCTGATTTGGGTGCTGGCAGGACGAGAGGGGCGAGGCTATACGGATGTATGCCGAGCCCCGATAACGCAGCCAGCGCGCAAATCCGGCGAGCCCGAAGGGTGAGAAAATTTCGCCGATGTCAGCATTCCTCAAAGAAACAGCGTGCATTTTTCAAGGACCCTTCCATTGGCACTTAACCTGTTTAAATCCGTATAAATATTTTATTCGGTGAAATTTT
>JAFDHW010000033.1 GCA_019308705.1 Deltaproteobacteria bacterium | reverse complement strand
TCGCCCGATTTCCGCGCTGGCCGCGTTATCGGGGCTCGGCGTACCAAAGTACGCCTTCACCCCTCTAGCCTTGCCAGCACGGAAATCAGGCTTCGTGAATAATCCGGGCTAGGCTCCCGGCGGTTATCCGCATTTACTTTTTGCTTACAGACAAACAACACCGGTTGCAAGGACATGAGAGAGTATAGAAGGGAGGGGAGGGGCCCAAAATAGGGTAAAACCCGTATTTGCCGGGCTTTTCGGCAGGGGAAGGGCGAACGGGGCGGGTTTTGGTCCGCTTTTGGGTCAGGTCCTGGCCTGTTTGCAGCCGGTCCTGCCCCGGCAATGGGAGCACACACCCAAAAATTCCAGGCGGAAACCGCAGATCTCGAAATCCGGCGGGCTCTTGAAATCGATGGCTCCCACGTCCAGGGCCTCTTCGGGCAGGTCGGCCACGGCGTTGCAGGCGATGCAGCGCACGTGATGGTGCGGAGAGGTGTCGCCGTCGTAGCGGCGCTGGATGCCGCCCAGCTCCAGCTTGAGGATGAGCCCGGCCTCGGACAGGGCCTCCAGGTTCCGGTACACCGTCGCCAGGCTGATCTTGGGCAGGCGCACCTTCACCATCTGGTAGACCTGGTCCGCCGTGGGATGGCTGGTCACCTTTTTCAGCTCTTCCAGGATGACCTTCCGCTGCCTGGTCATTCTCATTTTGCGCGTTTTGTCCTGCATGGACCAGCCTGCTTTGCGTTAGAGTATCCGGTTTCCGGAAACACTGCTGCGCTACTCCGTGACGAGCTGGAAATGGGAGGGGCAGCCTTGCGGCGGAACTCGAACTGCGGTCCTGATCCCGGCCGGCTGTTTCGGGGCCGGAGCGGCCGGCGGACCACCGGTTGGTGGAGGATTGCAATGCCAAGGCCAGCCACGAATGTTCCGAACTTTGCAAGGTGCAACGGACGAGGAATTTCATAACGCAATCCGCCTATCCTTGCAAGAACTTTGGAGCAAGAATGCAGAAATACTGGCAGGCCCTGCCACCAATTTATCGCCTGTCCTGTCATGGCGGCTTGTGTTTCGGCGGCCGGTGGCCTATAGTCGCATCTCATGGAACCCCGCAACCCCACCGCCGCGGCCGCCTGCGGAAACACCCCTTACCGCCTGCTCACCACGGATTATGTTTCCGTGGATGAAGGCGGCACCCTGCGGGTGGACCCTCGGGCCCTCACCCTCCTGGCCCAACAGGCCTTCAGGGACGTGAACCACTTGTTGCGCCCCGGGCACCTGGCCCAGTGGCGCGCCATCTTAGATGACCCCTTGTCCTCGGAAAACGACCGCTACGTGGCCTTGGAAATGCTGAAGAACGCGGTCATTTCCGCGGACATGGAATATCCCCTGTGCCAGGACACGGGCACGGCCACCATCGTGGCCAAAAAAGGCGAGGGGGTTACCACCGGCGGCGGAGACCACGAGGCCCTGGCCGAGGGCGTGCGCCTGGCCTACGAACAGGGCAACCTGCGCTACTCGCAAAACGCGCCCCTGTCCATGTTCGAGGAGGTGAACACCCGGACCAACCTGCCCCCCCAGGTGGACATCTACGCGGGGCCGGGTGACGCCTACGAATTTCTGTTCGTGGCCAAGGGCGGGGGCTCGGCGAACAAGACGGCTCTGTATTCAGAGACCCGGGCGCTGTTGAACCACGACGCCCTGTTGGCCTTTCTCACGGAAAAGATGGTGGGGCTGGGCACCTCCGCCTGCCCGCCGTACCATCTGGCCTTCGTGGTGGGGGGCACCTCGGCCGAGGCGAACTTGAAGGCGGTCAAGCTCGCCACCGCCGGGTGCATGGAAAACCTGCCCGCCACCGGCGACGAGACCGGCCGGGCCTTCCGGGACCTCGCCCTGGAGGCCGAACTGTTGAAGAACGCTCAGGACCTGGGCTTGGGCGCCCAGTTCGGCGGCCGGCACTTCTGCCTGGACGTACGGGTGATCCGCCTGCCACGCCACGGGGCTTCCCTGCCCATCGGCATGGGGGTTTCCTGTTCCGCGCACAGAAACGCCAAGGGCCTGATCACCGAAAAGGGCGTGTTTTTGGAGGAACTGGAACACGACCCCGCCCGCTTTTTGCCCGAGGACGCGGCCGTGGGGGAGGGCCGGGCCGTTTCCATCGATCTTTCCCGGCCCATGACGGAGATCCGGGAGACCCTGTCCGCCTACCCGGTGTCCACCCGGCTGTCGCTGTCCGGCGACCTGGTGGTGGCAAGGGACATGGCCCACGCGAAGATCAAGGAGCGGCTGGATCGGGGCGAGGGCATCCCGGATTACTTCAAGGACCACATCATCTACTACGCCGGCCCGGCAAAGACGCCGCCCGGGCGGCCCTGCGGGTCCTGCGGCCCCACCACCAGCGCCCGCATGGACCCGTATGTCCCCCTGTTCCAAAAGCACGGGGCCTCCCTGGTCATGCTGGGCAAGGGCAACCGGTCCGTGGCCGTCGCCGAGTCGTGCAAGGCGCACGGCGGGTTCTACCTGGGCTCCATCGGCGGCCCGGCCGCCCGCCTGGGCCGCGACTGCATCACAGCGGTCGAGGTCCTGGAATACCCGGAGCTGGGCATGGAAGCCGTCTACAGGTTCACGGTCAAGGACTTTCCCGCGTTCATCGTCACCGACGACAAGGGCCACGACTTCTTCGCCACCCTCCTGGCGCGCTGGCAGGGGAGGAAAACCGGCCGCGCCATGGGGCCGCCTGTAGCGAAAACCTAATGAAAATATTGGGAATCCATGCAAGCCCCCGCAAGGGCGGGAACACGGACATCCTGTTGTCCGCGTTGTTGGAATCCGCCGCCGGGGCCGGGGCGGACACGGACGAGATCTTCACCCGCGACCTGACCGTCACCGGGTGCGTGGCCTGCGGCGGATGCGACGACACGGGCGCGTGTGTGCTCAAAGACGACATGGCCCGGGTCTACCCCCTGCTCTCCCGCGCCGGCGCGGTGGTGCTTTCCGCGCCGGTGTACTTCTACAACGTGCCCGCCCGGGCCAAGGCCTTGATCGACCGGTCCCAGGCCCTGTGGGCGGCCCGCGCCCTGGAGAAACGCGCGGGCCGCGACCCCGGCTACCACGGCAGGGGCTACCTCATCGCCGTGGGCGCAACCAGGGGAGAGAACCTGTTCGTGGGCATGGAACTCACGGCCAAGTACTTTTTCGACGCCCTGGGCCTTTCCTACGAAGGCGGGCTGTTCTTCCGCCGGGTGGAGGAGAAGGGCGCCATCCGGGAAGTGGAAGGAGCGATCGGGCGGGCACGGGAACTTGGCAGGAAGATCGCCCTGCAGGATTTGCCCAAGAGCGAATAGCAGCGTCATGCGCCATCTCTTCCGCCCGGCCCGCATCCCGTATTGTTCATGAAAGCACTCCGGAATTTTCTGTTTCCGTAAGAACCCCTATCTTTCCTGCCAGACGTCCACGCTGGTGGCGGCTTTTATGAAGGCGTGCTCCAGGTGGCGGCGGGTTCGGGTGGTGTGGTCGACGAGGGTGTGGACGCGGTCCTGGGCATCCTGGGACCAGGTGGCCAGCACGCGTTTCTGGGTGGGGCACAGGTACCAGGTGCAGACCCAGGGCCGCAGGGTGCGGGGCAGGGTGCAGCCCTTGGGGGAAAGGTATCCACAGGGGCCGGAGGTGGTTTCGCGCAGCTGGCGGGGTGGGGGCTTGTGGCCGGCCAGGTGGATGAACAGCAGGTCCGGGAAATCCAGCCACACCACGGCGGTGTGGCAGCAGGGCTCCGGGCACCAGGGGCAGGTGGCGGCGCACAGGTCGTCCATGGGGCGGGCCAGGGAATCGAGGTTGTCTTGGATGGTCCTGGCCAGGGACAGGGCGCGGGCCATGTCCGGCGCGCTTTTGCGGATGGTGGCGGCGATGGAGGCGTTGGCCTGGGCCCAGGTTTTCGGGCAGGTCCAGGTCGGGCCGCCCCGGCTTTCGGCGGGGGACCAGCCCCTTGCGCGGCCGGCGGGGGAATCCATGGGGCCGGGCCTCACCGCGGCACGGTGTGGCACGTGGCGCACAGGATGGGGCCGAGCCCGGTTTCTTGGTGGCACTCCTTGCACCGGCCGTGGTAGGCGGCGATGAGGGGCAGACCGGACCCGTGGCACTCCGAGCATTCCATGCCCACGGAGTCCTCGTCTTCCTTCACCCTGCCGTTTTCCACCACGTGGTGGCACAGGGCGCAGTCCTCAATGGCGGCCAGGTCGTTGTGTTCGTCGTGGGCAAAGGGCGCGGCCCGGCGGCGGTGGTGGTCAAAGGCGCTGTCGGAAACCACCGGCGGCGGGGCTTGGTCCCGCCCCCAGGCCGGGGTCAGGGACACGAGGGCCAGGACGGCTACCAAGGCCGCCCCAAGGATCGTCTTTGCCCGGATCGGTTTCATCGGCCCTGCTCTTCCTCGTCTTTTTTCCAGGGCTTTTCCATGCACTCGTAGATGACGTCCCCCAGAAACTTCAGGTCCATGCCCAGGTGGTGGTGCTCCACGATGTCCTCCAGGCCGCCGTGGCAATTGTGGCAGGGAGCGATGATGGTGCGGGCCCCGCGGGTGCGGGCGTCGAAGAGCTGCTTGGCCTTGGCGGAGGAGGCGGCCAGGCGCTCGGCCTTGTGGGGCGGGCCGCAGTTGATGACCCCGCCGCCCGCGCCGCAACAGATGTTGTACTCCCGGTTGGGGTGCATTTCCACGAAGTCTTCGCACAGGGCGGCCATCACGTCCCTGGCCTTTTCGTGCAGGCCCAGGCCCCGGGCCACGTTGCAGGGGTCGTGCAAGGTCACGGGGGTCTTGAGCTTTTTGGCCACCCGGATTTTCCCGGACTCGAGGAGTTCCCAGTAGAATTCGATGGCGTGGGTCACGGGCACGGGCGGCGTCTTCCATCCCAGCCAGCGGTTGCCCATGTCGTGGACGGACCGGAGCGCGTGGCCGCACTCTCCCATGACGATGCGCTTGACCCGCAGGCGCATGGCGGCCTCGAAGTGGGCGCGCTTCAGCCGGCCCATGATCTCGTTTTCGCCGGTGTACATGGCCATGTCCGAGTTGTCCCACCCGGGCGTGGCGGGCATGGTCCAGGACACCCCGGCCGCGTGGAACATCACGGCGGCCTGGTAGATGAGCTGGGCCCGGAACTTGGGCTCCGGCGCGATGACCGAGTACATGATATCCGCGCCCTCGCGCTCCAGGGGGATGGTCAGGCCCGGGACCTCCTCGGCGGCCTCCTCCTCTTGCCAGAACACGGTGTCGATCCACTCGTCCTCCTTGACCCACATCTGGTTCTTGGTCACGGAGTGGGAGTGCGCCGTGTCCTGGATGTACTGGGGAACCACGCCCAGCCGGCTGCACAACCGGCGGACGAACAGCATGAGCCAGGCCACGTCCACGCCGAAGGGGCAGTACATGACGCAGCGCTTGCAGAGGTTGCACTGGGTGAAGGCCACAAGGGCCGCTCGCTTGATGAACTCCGGGTCCACGGCCCCTTTCTTCTTGAGGAGGGGGGCGATGGTCTGCTTCACCTTGCCGGCCGGGGAAAACCGGGGGTCGTTTTCGTGGGACAGGTAGAAATGGCAGGCGTCCGCGCACAACCCGCAGCTCATGCAGGTCTTCACGTAGGCTTTCAACCGCGCGCCGCCCTCGCTTTTGAGGATTTCGCCCAGGGTCTTGGCGATCTGGTCCGGCGTGAGCCGGGCAACGCTTTTCTCCAGCCCCTGGTCCCCGGTCTGTGTGCTGGTCTGTTCCATGGCAAAAGCCCCTTACCAGTCCCGGGCGTGGCGCACGGATCCGAACTCCGAACCCATGTACCCGCGCAGGAAGGGAAACAAAAACATGTGGGACAGCTTGGTAAAGGGTATGGCGGCCAAAAGCGCCTCGCCGGAAAGCACGTGCAAAAGCATCACCACCCGGACCCCGGGACCGTGGTGAAAAGCCCACAGGCCCGTGGCAAAGGGCAGGGCCACCAAAACGAGCAGGGCGAAGTCCGCGGGCCCGGAAAGGTAGCGCACCTCGGGCCGGATGAGCCTGCGGGCGAAAAAGTAAACCAGCCCGGCCAGGACGACCAGGGTTCCGGCGTAGGCCGCCTCCTCGGGGAGCGTCCACCAGGAGATGCCGAAGGCTTCGTAGAACAGAAGCACGTGGGCGAACAGGAAAAGGGGAACCAGGACCACGGCCGCGTGAAAGGCAAAGGAAACCACCGTGGTGACGGGGTGTTTTCGCATGGACTCGGTGCCCATGGGCACCAGCCAGCGGCCGATGGAGCGCAGGGCGTAGTGCGCGCTCATGTACGCGTATACCGGCCGGTCCTTTTTCCGCGCCAGCCAGGCCAGGCGCCCCAGCCGGAGCAGACACCCGGCCGCGAAAACAATCACCGAGACCCACAAGAGGGGCCCGGCGGCAAAGACGTATGCCTTGGTCACAGCGCTACCACCTGCCTGAAATAAAGGCCCCGGGCGGAGATGCCCCGCACCAGCACCCGGACGCCGTCGTCATTGAACACCGGGTCGAACGCCCGGGCGTACGCGTCGCCCGCGGGTTTTCCGTCCACGAACACGGTCCAGGTGTCGCCCCTTCTCACTCGGGCCGCCAGCCGGGAGCCGTCCGGCGAGAACACGGGCGGCCCGACCATGTCAAAGGATTCGTCCCAGGTCGTGCCGTCGCAGGCCAGGGTCCATTTGCCCCTGTGCCTGACCGTGGCCGCCACGCGCCCGCTATCCGGGGAAAAGCAAAGGTCGAACACCGCCTGGTCGAACCGGGCCCTCCACGGCCGGCCGTCCACGGCCACGGTCCACTTGCCAAAGGAGGGGGCCACCACCGCGGCGACGCGGGAGCCGTCCGGGGAGTATTCATGGGAAAGCACCTGGGCGAAGGTCTTGTCCCACAGGGGCCGGCCGTCGCGCACCAGGGCCCAGCCCTTGGGGGTCCGGGCCGGGACGGTGACCGAGCCGTCCGCCGGGGAAAAGCGGGGCTCCCACACGCAGGCAAAGCCCTGCTCCCAGGGTTTGCCGTCCACGGCCACGGTGTATTCCCGGGGGCTTGTGCGCACCTGGGCGGCCACGGAGGAGGCGTCCGGGGAAAACACCGGGGTCCAGCAATTCACGAAGGTGTTGTCCCAGGGTTTGCCGTCCACGGCCACGGCGAAGGCGCCCTGGTCAAAGGCGAACACGTCGCCCTCGGCCAGGGCTTTGGCCTGGACCACGGCGGCGGTGCGGCCGCCTTCCGCGGACAGGACCAAGTCCGAAAGGTCGAAAAAGCCCTGCTTCCAGGGTTTGCCGTCCACGGCTGCCAGATATCGGCCGTTGTCCTGCACGCAGGCGGCCATCACGTCCCCCGCGCGGGAGAACAGGGTGTTCCAGGCGAACCCGAAAGCCGCCTCCCAGGGCTTGCCGTCCACGGCCACGGTCCACTTCATGTCCGCGTTTACCAGGGCCGTCAGGCGGCCGTCCGGGGAAAATCGCAGGTACCAGGCCTTGTCAAAGGAAGTTTCCCAGGGCTCGCCGTTCACCACCACACGGGCGGATCCCTCTTCGCGCAACACCGCGGCCAGGCGCTCACCGTCCGGCGAGACGGCGAGTTCCACCAAGAGGGCTTGTGACCAGGCCGATGGTTCGGCCACGGATTTTTTGCCGGGTTCCCAGTCCATGTCGCCGTTTCTTCGTGGGGGACCGGTACAAGGAAATACAAAGAGCCTGGCGGCCGGAATCCGTTCGCGGCCTGCCCCGGCATCCGCTTCCGGCGTGGAAGATCCCCGCGCGTAAAGCCGTGCCGAGGTTCGCCTGCGGACCATGATTCCCACTGTGGCCGCAACAGGGTGGGGGCTTTTTGCGTATAAGCTTACCACTCCGGGCCGCGCGGGGAAAGGAAAAACGGCATGGAGGCGGCACGGTTTGGCGGAAAGCGGCTTCCCTTGACATCCGCCGTGCTTTGGGAAAAACCTGCGCAAGGAGGAGGCCATGGCCAGCGCCAAACTTTTGGGACGATACGAGGCGTGGTTCGAGGAATACGCGGCGTCCTACATGGGCATGGACCCCGAGGCGGACCGGGCCGCGGCGTTGAAGCGCGAGCACACCCTGAAGGTGCGCGACGAGATGCTCTTTCTGGGAAAAAGCCTGGGGCTTTCCGGGGAGGACCTGGCCTTTGCGGCTATCCTGGGGATCTTCCACGACTTGGGCCGGTTTCCCCAGTTCGCAAAATACCGCACCCTGTCGGACGCCGGCAGCGTGAACCACGCGGCGTTGAGCGTGCGGGTCCTGCACGCCCGGAGGCTGTTGGACCGCCTTGACCCGGAGGACCGGAAGACCGCGGTGTTCGCCGTGGCCCTCCACAACCGGCCCCTGCCGCCTTCGCGCGGGCCGCGCAGGCGGGTGTTCTTTTGCCGGCTGTTGCGCGACGCGGACAAGCTGGACATCTACCGGGTCATCTGCGGGCACTACCAGGAGGGGCCGGCCAAGGGCGACGAGATCATGGACTTCGCCCTGCCCGACGAGCCGCCGGTCTCGGCGGGGGTGGAGGAGGCGGTGCTGGCGGGCAGGCCCGCCAGGATGGAGGACTTGAGGACCTTAAACGACCTCAAGCTCTTCCAGGCCGCCTGGGTGTTTGACATGAACTTCGCCCCCACCCTAAAGGCCGTGGCGGACAGGGGCTACGTGGAAGTGATCCGGGCCCACCTTCCGGACACCCCCCTGGTAAAGGAAGCGTTCAAAAACATTTCCAAGCGCCTGGAAAACCCGCAAAATTTCTACCCGCCGTCCCCGAAGTAGCGCTCAGATGCCCTGTTGGAGGTCTCCCGCACCATGCTGGCGATGCAGGTGATGAACTGGCGCACCGCGGTGGGCGCGCCGGCGAAGATGTCCTTCATGGCCGCGGAATCCATGGGCTCGGCCGCGAAATCGTCGGACACGTAAACCGCGCACCCGTCCGGCTCGTGGCCGAAATCCGCAAAGGGCAGGCCTCCCACAAAATCCTCGGCAGAAAGCCCCATGAGACAGAGCTTTTTGCCGTCCTTCTCCCGCACCAAGGCCGCGGAGCCTTCCCGGATCCAGCAGGGCTCCCGGGTGTTTTCCAGGCAGGTTGTCCGTTCCCCCAGCACGTCGGCCGGCACCTGGCCGGTATGCACCTCTACCAGGCAGTGATTCACGCCGGACAGGCGGCGGTCCGCGCTTTCCAAAAAGGCCCTGAACTCCTTGGGGAGCCGGGCGAACTCCCCGTAGATCTGCCGGATGTCCAAAATCCCCAGCACCAGGGGTTCGGCGGCCCGCACCGTGGCGGTCCGGAGGTTCTTCTTGCGGGTGACCATGGAAAGGTCGCCGATGATCACGCCCGGTCCCACCCGGCCTAAAAGCAGCGGCCCGGCCGGGGTCTTTTTGAAGACGTCGGCCTTGCCTTCCACCACCACGGCGGTCCAGTTGCCGTGGTCGCCCTCGTTGATGATGTCTTCTCCGGGGCCGTAGTTCTCCTCGGCCAGCACGTAGGAATAGTCCAGGTCCGGGAGGATGATGGTTCCGTCCGCCGCGCTTTGGACTGTATTTTTCATGACGCCTCCTATCTTGGTTGTCAGGTCAATTGGTACATATACCGTGTTTATCCTCGCATTTCAACCGCGGGTTCTGCAACGGCTGCAAAGATTTTACCAGGTGGCAAAATGCGGGACGCCTTGGATGGCGGGCTTCGGCTCCCGGAAACATCCGTTTCTTGGAGTTGCCTGCCGGTTGCGGGCGCGGCGCGAGGGCCCGGGCCGCAAAAAAGGCTCCAACGCGGTTGACCTGTCGCGGTTTTGTGATAATTTGTTACGGTCAGGTTGCTCGAAAAGAGCCCGCCCGTGGCGAGGACAGCCCGGCCTCCTTTTCCCCCACACTTCCGGGAAAACCCCCGCAAAGGAAGGTGCCGCCATTTCTCCAGGCATCCATCCGAGCGCACCGGTACTTTCCACCCGTAGAAATCCCCGGACCCCTGCGGCCCGAAGACCCTGTTTCCGAGGCGTCCAGCCCCAGGCCCCGGCCGCGGCCAGACGCGTCCGTTTCGTTTTTCTGAAAATTCCACAAGGAGGAGCGTCATGAGCTTGAAGCGAAAGTGCGTGATCACCTGCGCCCTGGCCGGCGCGGGGACCTTCAAGGAGCAGAACCCGGCCGTGCCCTACGGGGTGGACGAGTGCATCGAGGAGGCGGTGCGCGCCTACGAGGCCGGGGCCGCGGTGGTGCACATCCACGCACGTACGCCCGAGGGCATGGGCACCGAGGACCCGGAGATTTTGGGCCCCATCGTGGAGGGCATCCGCAGCCGGTGCCCGGTCTTGATCAACCTGTCCACGGCCGTGGGCGCGGGAAAGACCCCGGAGCAGCGCATCTCCGTGGTGGAGAATTTCAAGCCCGACTTGGCCTCCTTGAACACAGGCACCATGAACTTCGCCCTGGCGGACAGAAAAAGCGGGGCCGTGCTGGTGGAGATCACCTTTGAGAACACCTTCGAGATGCTCAAGAACTTCGCCCTGAAGATGCGGGAAGCGGGCACCAAGCCGGAACTGGAGGTCTATACCCCGGCCCACGTGGACAACGTGCTGCTGGCCAGAAAGCAGGGCGTCTTCGACGAGCCGTTGCACTTCCAGTACGTGTTCGGCGTGGCCGGGGGCAGCACGCTCACCCCCATGTCCTTTGCCCATTTCCGCTCGCTCACCCCAAAGGACGCTTCCTGGTCCGTGTGCGGGGTGGGCATCGACAGCTTCCGGTCCAACTTCATGGCCGTGGTCAACGGCGGCCACATCCGGGTGGGACTGGAGGACAACATCTACGTATCCGGCAAGACCCTGGCCAAGGGGAACCACGAACTGGTGCAAAAGGCCTGCGAGATCGTGCGCCTGGCGGACCGGGAAGTGGCCACCGTGGACGAGGCCAGGACGCTGTTCAACCTCCCCGAGAGAGGCTGAAGAAAGGAGGACGCCGTGCAAAGGGTCGCCATTGTGGGCTACGCCCAGTCCCGGCACCAGGTGGACGCGCCGACGGCGCGGGAGGACATGGTGTTTCCGGTGGTGCGCGAGGCCATGGAAACCGCGGGCATCGACCGCAGGGACCTGGGCGCCGTCATTTCCGGGTCTTCCGATTTCCTGGACGGCCGGACCATTTCCAACGTGTTTTTGAGCATGGCCAACGGGGCCTATCTCAAGGACGAATCCAAGGTGGAGGAGGACGGAACCTTCGCGCTGGTCTACGCCATGATGAAGATTTTGTCCGGCGCCTACGACGTGGCCCTGGTTTCCTGCCACACCCAGGCTTCCACGTTCAATCCCCACCAGGTGTCCTTCTACACCCTGGACCCGCTTTTGGACCGGCAGGTGGGGGTGTTAAACGACGTGGCGGCCGCCGGGATCCAGGCCGGGATGTACATGCGGGCCCACGGGGTCTCGGAGGAGGAGATCGCCCTGGTCGCCCTGAAGAACCTGCAGAACGCCGGGGCCAACCCCCATGCGGCCCGCAGGATGCCCGAGGTGACCATGGACGAGGTGCTGTCCTCCCGGATGTACTACGACCCCGTGCGCGAGCTTACCATGAGCTGCCACGCGGACGGCGCGGCCGTGGTGATTTTGGCCTCGGAGGACCGGGCCTACGAGTTCACGGACGAGCCCGTGTGGATCGAGGGCGTGGGAACCTGCCAGGAGGCCTACCTGCGGGACCGCGACCTGTTGCGCCTTTCCGGGCTTTCCAGGGCGGCGGAGAAGGCCTACGCCATGGCGGGGATCGAGGACCCGGCAAGCGAGATTCAGGTGTTCGAGGTCTCGGAGAAGTTCGCCCACGAGGAGCTTCTCATCTGCGAGGCCCTGGGGCTGTGCCGGCCGGGTAGGGCGGCGAAGCTTCTGGAAAAGGGCTACAC
>JAFDHW010000457.1 GCA_019308705.1 Deltaproteobacteria bacterium | reverse complement strand
AAATCCCAGGCCCGCAAGGAACTCGGCAAGCTCTACGCCCAGGACCCGGATTACGAGGACGTGGCGGTCCGGCTGGGGTTGGGGGATGGGATGAACTGAGGCACGGGTCAGGATTTGGGAGACCTTGACCACCTCCGGATGAACTCCGCCACCCCGGCCTTGCTGACTTCCCCGGACGCCGCCGCGATGGCCATGTCCGCGAGATCATCCTGTGGGGCAAAGAACTCCAGGCCGTTCAAGTCCAGGAAGACCAAGGCACAGACCACGGCCACGCGCTTGTTGGAGTCCACGAAGGGATGGTTTTTCACAATGTGGTAGAGGTAGGCGGCGGCCATTTCGTGGAGATCGGTGTGGAGGAACTCCCCGCCGTAGGTGGCGGAAGGCATGCCAGCCGCGGACTTGAGCAGGCCCAGGTCCCGGATGCCCGCCGCCCCGCCGTACCGCGCCACCTGGTCCTGGTGGATGAGCAGGACCTCGGCAAGGGTTAAAAACCGGGGCTCCACTATTCGGCGAGTTTCTTCAGGGCCCTGGGATACCGGGTGTTCACCTTGTCCAGGGCCTCGCGGAACGCCTCGTTTTCCGCGCCCTTCACCGGCGACAGGATGAGCACCTGCCCGTCCGTGGACACCTCGAAGCGGGTTTCCGCGTCAGCTCCCAAAAGCTCCAGCACCGGCTTTTCGATGACCAGGGCCAGGCTGTTTCCGTGCTTGACCAGGTTCTTGATCATGGCGTGCGCTCCCGTATATACGATGTTGCAACAATAATACAACGTGCGACCCGGGCACGCAACTCCACGCCCTACCCCTCCGCCATCCCCACCCCAAATCGGACCCCACCCCGGGCCCCTCGCGTTGACCCCAAAGCCTGCTCGACTCCATCAAGCACCTCGATGATCTCCTCAATGACCGCCGTCCTGTACAGTGCATGGAACCGCCGGCAATCCAGGTGGGTGTTCTCGGTCCAGGAGGTGTCCGTCATGACCAACCTGGCGGTGGCCCGGTACGTGGCCCCCATAGCGAAGGCGCGGGGCAGCCGCCAATTGAAGACGAAGACCTCCAGGGGTCCAGGTCGAGTACATAATGGTAGCGGTCGCGGCCGTTCGGGGCCTTCCACGTGGGCCGGAAGACGATCTCGTAGGTGCTGTCCGCCACGTGGGTCAGGGAAGGCGGACCCCCGTACGGCTCCCAGGGGTCCATGTCCACGTAGGGCACAAAGGCAATGCGGTCGCCGATCCCGTAGACGGTCCCCTCGTGTCGCTTGAAGTAAAAGACCCCCTCGTCCAGGAAAAGCTTCACGGCCGATCCCTCATCCCCCCACGCTGGCGCACTGCAGGGCCTGGATGGCCATGCCGATGCGTTGGTTCTCCGGGCCCGTGGCTCCCATGTCTCCGTCGCTGAAATAGATTTTCACGGAGTTGTCGTCCGGGACCACGGAGGCGAAGGCCGTGAAGGAGCCCTCGATGCCCAGGGGGCCGTTGTAGAGCACGGGGTTGGCAGGGTTCTTGGTCCAGTTGATGCCGTCCGTTGAGGTGGCGGTGCCGATGGCCACAGATGCTCCCATGTACCACATCTTGAACCCGTCGGCGGTCTTGGTGACGGCGTTGGGGGCCACCCACGCGCCTTCCCAGGAGCCCGCCCCGTCTGCGGAAAGGTGGACACCCGCGGGCCAGGAATAGTTCTCCCCGTCCGGCGAGGTGTTGAAATTGATCACCCCGCCGTCAAAGGAGCCGGACGTGTACCATAAATAATAGGTGCCGTCGGCATACAGGGGGATGGCCAGGTCCGCGTTGTCCCGGACCTTGCGGTGCTTGTTCCACGTGATCCCGTCGCTGCTCCAGGCCGTCCAAATTTCGTGGGGCTCGCCGGCCAACTCGTCGTAGGCCCGGGCGTAGTACAATCGGAAGTTGCCGTTTTCATCTACCACCGCCCGAGGGTAATGGATATCGTAGTTCTCGGAAGGGGTGCCCCCGTGGTAGTGCGAAAGCACCGGGTTGCCGCTATTCTGCTTGGTCCAGGTCACCCCGTCCGTGCTGGTGGCGTATCCCACGGAAGCGTTCACCACGGTGCTCCTCCCCCGGTACCACATGTGGTAAACGCCATCCTTCTTGACCACCGTGGCGTCCCATGCCGCAAGATCGTCAAAGGACCCCGCCGGGCCCAACGCCACCAGCTGGCCGTAGGGGTAGATCTTGAGGGGGCATTCGCAGGCGTTGGACTCCAGGGTGGCGATCCGTGCCTGGAGGTCCGCGATCTGGGTCTG
>JAFDHW010000456.1 GCA_019308705.1 Deltaproteobacteria bacterium | reverse complement strand
CCAAAAAGTGCGAAGTGCAGGTGGCCTACGCCATCGGCGTGGCCCACCCGGTGTCGGTGATGGTGGACACCATGGGCACGGGCAAGATCCCGGCCAAGCGCATCCGCGACATCGTACTGGAGGTGTTCGACCTCCGGCCCAAGGCCATCATCGAGTACCTGGACCTTCTGCGGCCCATCTATAAGAAGACCGCGGCCTACGGCCACTTCGGCAGGAACGATCCGGACTTCACCTGGGAGCACACCAACATGGCGGAAACCATCGCGGAAAAGGCGGGCATATAACCCGAAAAAGTTACGGTCTTCCCGGACAGCGTAGCCGGAAGGAGGGAGCCGGTGGCAGGAAACTTCGCCGCTCCTCCCGCGGGCGGCCCGCCAGAGAGGAAAGGATGAGGGGAATCCCCGGTTTTCCCGCCACTAACCCTCTTTCCGCTCATCCTCCTCCACGATCAATGTCAGGCCCTTGGCAGCGGCGACGCGGATGGGGGTTCCCCCGGGGATGAAGGGGGCGCCGGGGGCGGTTCGGGCCTGCCAGGTTTCGTGGCGGATGCGCACGCGGCCTTCGGGGTCGATGTCCGTGGCGGCAAAGCCCTTGGCCCCGGCCATGGGGTGGGCCGTTTCCCCGGGAGGCTGGTAGGCTTTCCAGGTGAAGAAGTAGAGCACGAAATCCTTGGCCAGCCAGAAGGCGGCGATGGCGGCGAGGACGGCCGGGTCCGCGGCGAACCAGTGGCGAAGCGCCCACAGGCCCGCGCCCACCAGGAGCCAGCCCGGGACCTGGAACAGGGCGTAGCGCAGGATGGTCCCGCGGCTCGCCTTGCCGCTCGGGGGGTTATGCGCCATGGGGGGGGCAGGGCCCGCCGAGGCCCCGGGCGTAGATTTCAGCCAGCCTGCGGATGTTCTTCCGGTTGTCGAATTCCCTTTCCACCAGGGCGCGGCCCTTTTGCACGACGCGTTCTCTAAGGCCCGTGTCGTGGAGCAGGCGGAGCATGTTTCCGGCCAGGGCGGCGGGGTCCTCCGGCGGGCAGGCCAGGCCGGTCTGTTCGTGGCGGATCAGCTCGGGCAGGCCGGAAACGTTGGTGGCGCAGGCGGGCACACCCATGGCCAAAGCCTCCACCAGCACGTTGGGAATGCCGTCCCGGTCGCCGTTGGCCGTGATCTTGCAGCCCAGTACGAACAAATCCGCCATCTCGTATTCCAAAAGCACCTTGTCGTGGGGAAGCGCCCCCAGGAGGCGGCAATTCCCTCCCAGGGCCAGGTCCCGGATCAGCGCCTCGATCCGCGGCCGCATCTCCCCTTCGCCCACCAGCACGTGGGTAAACTTCACCCCGGCCGCTTTCAGCCGCGCCAGGGCGTGGTACACCGTGGGCAGGCCCTTTTTCTCCGCCATGCGGGCCACGGTGAGGATGCGGAAGGGCGGGCGCGGCTCCGTGTTTCCCCGGGCCGAAAACCGGGAGAGGTCGATGCCGTGGTACACGCGGTATATGGGCGTATCCGCGCCTTGGGCGAGCACGGAAAGCCTGCGCTTGTTGTACTCCGTGCAGGTGACCACGAATTTGGCGGCCCGGATCTTTTCCGCAAGCCGGGCCGGTTTCTGGGTGTAGATGTCCTTGGCGTGGGCGAAAAAGGAAAAGGGCGCGCCGGAGAAAAGCGAGGCGAACCGGGCCACCGAGGCCGGGGAGTGGGCGAAATGGGCGTGGATGATCCCCGTTTTGGGGCAAAGGCGCGAAGCCACCATGGCGCCCTGGAGAAGGTGCTTTACCGTGGCGCTGTTTCCGGTGCGGGAAACGTGTGCGGCCGCCAGCCGTGCGGCGCGGGAAAAGCGCAAGGGGGTTTTCGCCGCCGCGGCCGCGGGCCAAACGAAGCGGGGCATTCCCCGCCACAGCTCCGAGGGCAGGTAGAACGCCCGGGCCTGGATTTCGTCCACCACCGGGTGGTGGAAATCCTCCCTCGGCGCGCGCATGGAATACAGGTCCACGCAAAAGCCCAGCCTTTCCAGGAGCAGGATCTCGTTGGCGATGAAGGTTTCCGAGATGCGGGGGTAGCCCTTGAGCACCATGGCGAGCACGGGCTTATCGCCGGCGTCCCCGGGGGCTGGTTCGGGTCGGTTGTCCATGGGTTTTTAGCCCGGATTATTCACGCGTTCGATTCGCGCGAGAGTAAGAAAGGAGGAGGGAAGCTGTACTTTTGTACCGCGACCCCCTCCTGACGCAGCTATCGCGTGAATCGGGCTCGCCGGAAGGGTGAAAAATTTCGCCGATGTCAGCATTCCTCA
>JAFDHW010000455.1 GCA_019308705.1 Deltaproteobacteria bacterium | reverse complement strand
GCAAGACCCGAAAAACAGCTCCAACGGATTGAAAATAAAGAAAAATTCGATCTCGGGCAAAATTGCTCATGAATAATCCGGGATAAATATTTTATTCGGCGAAATTTTTCATGAATAATTCGGGTTAAGCCCGCCGCGGCAAAAAAAGCTCCCCGGGGCCCCACCAACCCCGGGGAGCGGCTGCGAACCGGGAGACGCCCGCCCGGTCCGCAGGAATCGAGGGTGTTTGCAAGGGTCTTCCGCACCAGGGCCTTCAGGTCCGCGGACTCCCTCCGTGGGGATCTGTACCGGTGAAGGCCAGGATCCTGCCCGCCAGGTTCCGGGCGTGACGCGCCGACTCCAGAAGCTCCACCATGCAGGGCCGTACGGGGTGCTCTTCCGGAAGGTCCATGGCCTCCACGATCTGGCCCGTCTCTACCACGGACCACAGGATCCGGTACAGGTCCTCGGCAATGGCCCCGGCCAGGGTGCCGACAGCCTCCATTTTCTGGGTTTCCGATGCGCGGCGGCCGGCTTCGCTTTGGTTTGCGGCGGAAACGGGCATCTTCCTGCCCCACACCGCCAGGCTGGTGATGCGGCCGCCCGGGCCGGTCACCGGGTAGATGTCCCCGGCGCAGCGCACCCCACCCTCTTTCTGGTAAAAGGAAAGGGGCTTTTTGGTCTGCATGGCCATGGCGATCAGAAAGTGCGCCCTTTCCCGCTGGCTGCCCGGGAGCACGTCCCACAGCCGGGCGCCCAGGACGCCGCTGCCGTTGTCCGCGCCCAGGAGCGCCGCGCCGCCGGAAGCCGCCAGCACCTCGCCCTTGGGATTGATGAGCAGGGAGAACTCGCCGGGCCGGTCATGGGGAGCGGGTATGGGCGGCAGGTGGTTTTGCCTTGTTCCTTTTTCCACGCCCCCTTTTCCCGGACTGGTTTCGCCGGCTGGTTTGTCTTCGCCGGCCTTTTCGCGGGCGTCGTCGAGGCCCAGCAGCGTTCTCAGGCGGCTGGCCAGTTCCCCTGGGACGAACGGCTTGGACAGGCATTCGTCCACCAGGGAGTCCGCCTCTTCGTACCAGACGGGCTCCCCGGAAAGCATGAACACGGGGACATGACGGTATCTCTCGTCCTCCTTGATCCTGCGCGCCGCCGCGTATCCGTCCAATCCCGGCATGACGGCGTCCAGAAGCACCACGTCCGCCGCGTCGTCCAGCATTTCCAGGCCTTCCCTGGGGTTGGATGCCGTCCTTATCCCCACCTCGGGAAGCCTTCTTTCCAGGAATTTCTCGATCATGCTCAGGCGGTTCTTGTCGCCGCCGACGGCCAGGATCCGTTTCATGGTGCTTCTTCCTTCCTGTTCGCTGGTGGCGGACCGGTTCGCGTTTCCTTTTTTCCCGCCCTTTCGGCTTATTCGGACAGCATCCTTATGTTGCCGCGCACCCGGAGGTTCATATCACCGATGTACAGGCTGCCCAGGCTGTTGCCGGTTCCCGGGCTGTCTCCCAGGGTTATGTTCCCTATTTCCATGTGTTCGATGTGGATGTCCGCGGTGTCAAAGGAGAGCTCCATGCCCGTGACTTCCGTCACCCCGCCGATCGTGGAGGTGGTCAGGCGGGCGGACAAGGTATCGTGGAAATCCACGCTGCCCTTGGAGACCAGGTTGTTCAAACTCACCCAGCCGGCAGGCAGGCCGTCCAGGCCGTCGCGGTCGCCCCAGGCGATGACCGCCGTGTCGCCCTCGATGTCCATGTCCTGGGCGGTGAAAGTCATGCCCGTGCGGGCCCGGATACTGCCCAGTTCTTCATCCGACAGGGGAACCATTTTCGCGCCGGCCGCGCCGGCCGCCAGAACCAAGGTCAGGCTCAAAAGCAAGCTGATCAGCTTATGATTGCTTATGTGATGAATCCGAATCATTTTCCGTCCTCCTTTCTCAACGCCAAGGCGTTGATATTGCGCCGTTTTCTTCCCAGCAGGCGCATCGTGCCCTATGCCATCTCAAGGACTGTGCCAAACAGGGGAAGATTTTATATTTTTAGCAAAATCAGATAGTTATAAGGATGGCGCTCCCGACGCACTCCATCGAACCCCTGGTTCGTGTTCAGGAATGGCGGAGTCATGTTCACAAAAAGCGAACACGCAATGGATGAAGAAGGGAGTTCAGAGGGGGAGCCGGGCTGCGGCCCGCGCAGAGGAACTGCGTTATAACTTATTGGAAAAACGAGAAATTAACCCGGATTATTCACGAAGCCTGATTTCCGTGTTGGCAAGGCTAGCCCGGATTATTCACGAAGCCTGATTTCCGTGCTGGCAAGGCT
>JAFDHW010000032.1 GCA_019308705.1 Deltaproteobacteria bacterium | reverse complement strand
TCCTCAAATAATCAGACTGTCTTTGGCGCAAGACCCAAAAAACAGCTCCAACGGATTGAAAATAAAGAAAAATTCGATCTCGGGCAAAATTGCTCATGAATAATCCGGGCAAGAAGATTTCCGGGGCGCCGGGGCGATTTTTTTCAGAAAAGCGGGATCAGTGAGCGCTGCAGGAGATGCAGGGGTCGTAGGCACGGATCATCATGGAGAGCTTGCGGGCCAGTTCCCGGTCCGTGGAGGCTTCAAGGTTCCGGGCCAAAAGCTTCAGGTCCTCTTCCATGGAGGCCAGGTTCTGGGCCGTGGGAATGATGAGGTTGACGGCCCTGCACACGCCGTCCTCGTCGTATTCGTATTCGTGGATGAGCAGGCCGCGGGGAGCTTCCACCGCTCCAACGCCCCTGCCCGCCCGGGGGGAAACCTCCACGGACTGGTCCCGGGCCGGCAGGTCGGAGTTCAGAAGCCTCTGGAGGATATTCCAGGATTGCCGCCAGAAGTGCACCACTTCCACGGCCTGGGCGGCCACGTTCATGAACGGGTTGCTCGCGGAGGCCCGGACGCCCAGCTGGTCCGCAGCCTCCCTGGCCTCGGGCTCCAGTTGTCCGAAATTGCGCCGGATGCGCGAAAGCGCCCCCACCACGTAGTTTTCCCCTTGCCACTGGCTGTGCTTGGCCGTGGAGGGCGGCTTCACGGTTTCGGCGATGTAATCCGCGTAGTCCGAAGGATCCACCGGCTCTTCGCCGTCCTTGGCCATGCGGCCCTGGTAGGCGGCGTACTCGTGGGGATGGGTGAGGCACACCGTGGCCACTTCCCGGTCCATGGAGGGAAAGGCCATGCCCCCCACCAGGTCCACAAAGGCCGCAAGGTCCCCCTCCCTTAGCTCCATGCGCTTTTTCAGGCCATGGAGCCGCGTTTGGTCCAGGGGCTGGGTGAAGCCGCCGGTCTCCATGGTGATGGGGTGGGTGTGGCGGCCGCACACGGTTTCGGACACGTCGTAGGCCGCTTTTTTCAGCCGCAGGGCCAGGGCCAGCAGAGCGCGGCGCTTCCCGGCCAGGTCCAGGACGCTGTCCACGCCCAGGTAGTCCGGGGCCGCCAGGAACAGCACGTGCAAAAGGTGGCTGCTCATCATCTCCCCGGCCATGGCCAGCTTGCGCAGGTCCTCGATCAAGGGCGTGACCTCCACGCCGAACGCGGCCTCGGTGGCCTTTATGCCCGCGCACCGGTGGCTCACCGCGCAGATGCCGCACACCCGCGATACCACGCGCACTACCTCCTCGTAGGGGCGGCCGCGCAAAAACGCTTCAAAGAACCGGGGCGGCTCCACGATGTCGAAGGCCGCCTCGGCCACTTCGCCGCCGGCCACCTTCAGGCGGATGTTTCCATGGCCCTCCACCCGGGTCAAGCGGTTCACCTGGATGCTGCGTTCTCGAGCCATGCACCTTTCCTTATAGCAATAGCAACGCCCCCTCCCGGGGCATGAACCAGACCTTGCGCTTGTACGGGGCCAGCTTGGCCCCGGGCACGGCCCCCCGGCAACCGTTGCAGGCTGTCCCCAGGCGGGGGCACGCCGCCCCGCACCCCGCACGGGTTACCGGCCCCAGGCACAGGTCGAACTTTTCCACGCACAGGTTGTCGGAAAGGCGGCACTCCACGCAAACGGGCTCTTCCGGCGGGGCGTAGGGCTGGTCCGTGAGGATGGCCTTGCACACTTTCAAAAACTCCCGGCCCGTGACCGGGCAGCCCCGGATCTCGTAGTCCACGCACACCACCCCGGCCACGGGCTGGGCGGGAATGGTGTCGAACCGCCAACCCTCCCGGCCGTACACCGTGTCCAGGACCTCGGCCATGGGCCACTGGTTCTTCAGGGAATTGTGGCAAGGGATGCACGCGCAGGAGCCCAGCGCCACCAGAATTTTTGCCCGGTCCCTGATTTCCCGCACACGGTCCATGTCCTCCCGGGTGGTGATGCTGCCCTCGCAGAAGGCCACGTCGTAATCCTCCTCCCTGCGGGAAGAAAGCTCGCGCCAGGAGACGATGTCCACATGCCGGAGAAGGGGAAGCAGGTCCTCGCCCAACCGGGCCACCTCCAACTGGCACCCTTCGCAACAGGCGAAATCAAAGAACGCCACCCGGGCCTTTTCCTTGTCTTGCATCATTGGCCAAGCTCCGTGGCCTCGGGCCGATTTTTTAGAAAGGACCAGGAAAACACCGGGCCATCCCGGCAGATATACAGGTCGTTCAGCTGGCAGTGGCCGCACTTGCCGATGCCGCACTGGAACCGGCGCTCCAGGGAAAGGTAGATGTCATTGCCGGATATGCCCCTCTCCAGCAGGGCGGCCCCGGCGAACCTGAACACCGCCGGGGGGCCTACCATGGCCACCCGGGTATTTTCCGGGTCAAGCTCCAGGTCCGCCAGGGGATCCGTAACCACCCCCTCGGGCCCGGTCCAGGTGTCGTCGGCATGGTCCACGATGCAATGCACTTCCACCTCCCCACTTCGCCCCCATGCGTCCAGGTCCTTTTTGAACAGCAAGCATCCGGGATTGCGCGCGCCGTAGACCAGGATGATCCGTCCGTAGTCCTCCCGGCGGGAAAGCAGGCTGCCCAACAGGCAGCGCAGGGGGGCCATGCCCACGCCGCCGGCCACCAGGAGCACGTCCCCGCCCGCGAACCGGCCCACTGGAAACCCCTGCCCGTAAGGCCCCCGCATGCCCACCTTGTCTCCCGGCCCAAGCTTGTGCAGCGCGTGGCTTACGTGGCCCTTGTCCGTGACGCACACCTGGAAGGCTTGCTCCCGGGGGGCGGAACACACGGACAAGGGGGCTTCGCCCACGCCCAGCACGGAAACCTGCAGAAACTGCCCCGGCTCGTGGCCCAGGGGTCCGGCGTCGCGGGTAAAGGTCAGCAGCCGCTCGTGGTCGGTGAGGTGCTCGGAAGATTCCAGGTTGGCGAACCAGGGCATGTAAAAGGCCTGTTGCCGGACCATATCATTCCACCCTCTCCCCAAAGGTCTCCAACAGCTTGTTGGCAACGGAAACCATGTCCACGCCACCGGGACAGGAACGGGTACACCGGCCGCAGCCCACGCAAAAGGCCGTGCCGAACCGGCGGGGCAGGTAGACGAACTTGTGCTTCCACCGGTGGCGCATGCGGGAACTGGCCGAAGGCCGGAAGTCTCCGCCGCCGGCCACCTTGGCGAACCCCGCGAGTTGGCAGGAGTCCCACTTGCGTATCCGGCTTCCGCTGGAAAGGCTTACGTCCAGCCGGTCCTCCATGCAAAAGCAGTGGCAGGTGGGGCACACCAGATTGCAGGACCCGCAGGAAAAACACGCGGCGGAATACTTCTCCCAAAATTCCTCGTCGCTCCTGGAAAGGGCCGCGGCGATTTGCTCCACGGACCCCTTCAGCCTGCCGGCGGCCTTTTTTCGCTTTTCCCCGGTCCTTTTGGCCGCTTCCTCGATGGCGCTCTCCCGGGCCCTCTCCCTGGGGGTGTTGTTCAAAAACTCCTCGCCCTTGTCCGTGTATGTCTGCACCAGCCACCCCTGCTCAAGGGGCGTCAAAAACAGGTCCGCGGGATGCCGCGTTTCCATGGTCCCCATGTCCACGCAAAAGCAGTGCTCGTCCGGGGTGCAATCCAGGCCCACCACCGTGGCGCGGCTCCGCTGGGCCTGCCAGCGGTATTCCGCCGGGCTGTCCGCGTAAAACGCGTCCAGACGGTCCAGGGCGGCCAAATCGCACGGATGCACGCCGAAGAGCACAAAGGGCTCCGTGGGGCAGACCTCCTTGACCAGGGGTTCGCCTTTTCCGGTTTCAAAGGTGAACAGGGTTTCCTCGGGCGGGGCGAAAAGCTTCTTGGGAGGCAGGGAGGTGGTGGTGTAGTTCCAGGCCATCCGGGCCGGGTGGCTCAGGCGCGCGAACAGGTAGCGGCCGAGCCGGTCCTTTCTCTCCACGGGAGCGTACACCGTCACCCCGCTGTTGAGCAGGGAAGTGAGAAGCCCCTCCATGCCCGCGAAGGATACCTCCCAGGTTTTCTTGGGACCAATGGTTCCCGGCATCGGAACCCCTCCTTTTTATTACATTGTCCACGGGCCCCCCTTTGACGGCAATACCGTAAGGACCCACCTTTCGGGTAGGGGCTTTGAAACCAGCCGCCTTTTGCGCGCCCCCCAAATTCGTGTATACTGGCCGTGGCGGCGGGATAAACCCGGAGGCGTTCCATGTGCATCGCCGTGGCCGGAAAGGTGGTCGAACGCCACGGAAACCATGGGCTCGTCCAGGTGGGCGCGGCCACCATGGATGTGAACCTGGCGCTGGTGCCCCAGGTTGCCGCCGGCGACTGGGTGCTGGTCCACGCGGGGTTCGGAATCGAGGTCGTGACCGAGGAGCACGCCGCCGAAACCATGGACCTGGTGGCCCGGCTCCTGGAAGCCCCGGAGGGGCCGTGAAGGGTCCCGGCGGTTCCAACGGCCTTTCCGCGCTGGCCATAGAGGTCCGCGGCCTGGTCCAGGGCGTGGGATACCGGCCCTTTGTGCACGGCCTGGCGGCACGGCTGGGGCTCTGCGGCCAGGTGGAAAACACGCCCCGCGGCGTGCGCATCCACGCGGAAGGCCGCCCCGAAGCCCTGGAATCCTTCGTGACCGCCCTTTCCCAAGACCCCCCTCCCCTGGCGCGGGTAGAGGAGGTTGCAAGCGCCCCCGCGGCGACAAAGGGGATTTCAGGCTTTGCCATCGCCCCCAGCGCGCACGGCGCTCCCCACACCTCCGTGGTTCCGGACGCGGCCGCTTGCCCGGACTGCATGGCGGACGTCCGTCGCCCCGGTGGCCGGCGGTTTTCCTACCCCTTCACCAACTGCACCAACTGCGGCCCCCGCTACACCATCATCCGCTCCATCCCCTACGACCGCCCCAACACCTCCATGCGCGGCTTTGCCATGTGCCCGGCCTGCCTGGCGGAATACCAGGACCCGGCAAACCGCAGGTTCCACGCCCAGCCCAACGCCTGCCCGGACTGCGGCCCGCGCCTGTGGATGGAAGCGGGCGGCGGCCGCGTCCCCGGCGATCCCCTGGAAGAATCGGCCCGGCTCCTTTCGCGGGGAGGCATCCTGGCGATAAAGGGCCTGGGCGGGTTCCACCTGGCCGTGGACGCCACGAACAACCAGGCGGTGCTGCGCCTGCGGGCGCGCAAGAACCGGGAGCAAAAGCCCCTGGCCGTCATGGCCCGGGACCTGGATGCCTTGCGGGAGTTCGCAGCGCCCACCCCAAAAGAGGAAGAACTGCTGGCGGGCGTGGAACGGCCCGTGGTGCTGGTGGACAAGATGAAGAAAAGCCGCCTGGCCCAGGCCGTGTGCCCGGGGCTTTCGCGGGTTGGCGTGCTTTTGCCCTACACCCCCCTGCACGCCCTGCTGTTGGAAAAGGTTTCCTTTCCCCTGGTCATGACTTCGGGCAACCTGGCCGGGGAACCCATCTGCACGGGCAACCGCGAGGCCAAAGAACGGCTGGGCGACATCGCCGACGCGTTGTTGCTCCACGACCGGCCCATCGTGCGGCCGTGCGACGACTCCGTGGCCCGGCGCGACGGGAGCGGGACACGGGTTCTGCGCCGCAGCCGGGGTTATGCGCCCGCGCCCGTGGCCCTGCCCTTTTCCGCCCCGGCCGTGCTGGCGGTGGGCGGCATGGACAAAAACACGGTCTGCCTCACCCGGGGCGGCTTCGCCTACCTCAGCCAGCACCTGGGTGACCTGGAAAGCCCCCGTTGCCTGGACGCGTTTGAACGAACCATCCAGGACATGAAAACCCTGTTGTGCATCCGGCCGGAGATCGTGGCGTATGACCCCCACCCGGACTACCCCTCCACCCGCTACGCCAAGTCGCTTTCCGGCGTGCGCCTTGCGCCCGTGTGGCACCACCACGCCCACGCGGCCGCGTGCATGGCGGAAAACCGCGTGCAGGGCGCGGCCATTGCCCTGTGCTGTGACGGCGCGGGCCTGGGTCCGGACGGCGCCACCTGGGGCGGCGAAGTGCTGGTGACGGATTACCTGGGTTTTGCGCATGCCGCGCGCCTCGAGCCGCTGCCCCTTGCCGGCGGGGACGCGGCCGCCCGCCAGCCCTGGCGCATGGCCCTCTCCTGCCTGGACCTGGCCTTTGGAACAGAGGCCATGGACCTGTTTCGCCGCCTGGTTCCGGGTGTGGACGAAAAAAAGGCCCGGGCCGTGCTTTCCATTCTCCCAAAAAACAGCCTTGCCCCCCCGGCTTCCAGCATGGGCAGGCTGTTCGACGCCGTGGCCGCCTTGTGCGGAGCGTGCACGGAAAACCGCTACCAGGCCCAGGCGGCCATGGAACTGGAAGCCTTGGCCGGTCGAGGAGGCGGCGAAGCCTATGCCTGCGGCTGGCAATGGGAAACCATGGGTACGGCCTTGCCCCTTTCGCCCCTGGTGCGGCAAGTGGTGGAGGACCGGCTGAAGGGCGTTTCGGCCCGGACCGTTTCCGCCAGGTTCCACGCCGCGCTGGTGGAAGGCCTGGCCAGGGTGTGCGCAAGGGTCCGCGAGGCCACGGGCGTTACCCAGGCCGTTCTCGCGGGCGGTACCTTCCAGAACGCCCTGCTGCTTTCCGGGCTCTCCGAACGTTTGTCGGAACAAGGGTTCGCGGTGTTTGCGCCTTCCCTCGTCCCGGCCAACGACGGGGGCCTGAGCCTGGGCCAGGCCGTGGTGGCGGCCGCCCGGGCCAGGGAGGATTTCCCGTGCCCGGGGTGAACGATCCGGCCGTGTGCCGGGAACTGGCCGCGGCCCTTGCGCGGGAGGTTTCCTCGCCCGTGCGGTTCATGGAGGTGTGCGGCACCCACACCACGAGCGTGGCACGGCATGGGCTGAAGAGCCTGTTTCCGCCGGCCCTCGGCCTGGTATCCGGGCCCGGGTGCCCGGTGTGCGTGACCTCGCCCGGGCAGGTGCAGGCCGTGCTGGACGCCGCCAAACGGTCCGGGGTGATCCTGGCCACGTTCGGCGACCTTGTGCGGGTACCCGGCCCGCAAGGCTCCCTGGAACAGGCCCGGGCTAAGGGGGCGGACGTGCGGGTGGTGTACTCGCCCACCAACGCCCTGGACCTGGCCCGGAACCACCCGGACAAGACCGCGGTGTTCGCGGGCATCGGGTTCGAGACCACGGCCCCGGCCGTGGCCCTCACCCTGCTCCAGGCAAAAGACGAGGGCATAGACAACTTCCTGGTGCTCTGCCTGCACAAACGGATCATCCCGGCGCTGAAAGCCCTGGCCGATCACCCGGAAGCACGGGTGGACGGGTTTCTGCTGCCCGGACATGTTTCCGTGGTCCTGGGCGCGGAGGCCTACGAGCAGGCCGACCTGGGCCTGCCGGGCGTGGTGGCGGGTTTCGGGGCCGGGGACATCCTCCTCGGCCTGCTCCTGCTGGCGCGACAGGCCAACCGCGGCGAGCGGCGGGTGGAAAACGCCTACCCCCGGACCGTGCGGACCCGGGGAAACACCCGGGCTAAGGAGGCCATGGACCGGGTGTTCGAACCAGCGGACGCCCAATGGCGCGGCCTGGGAATCCTCCGCCGGTCCGGGCTGGCCCTGCGGGAGGAGTTTTCCGGCCTGGACGCGGAAAAGCGCCTGGGCCTGACCGTTCCTAGCCTGGACGAACCGCCGGGCTGTTCCTGCGGCAGGGTGCTGGTGGGAGCGATGGCCCCCAACCAGTGCGCCCTGTTCGAGACCGTTTGCACCCCGTCCTCGCCCGTGGGGCCGTGCATGGTGTCTTCTGAGGGCGCCTGCGCGGCGTGGGCGTTGCACCATCCCCTCAACCCAAGAAAGGGCCACCCATGATCAGCAGCACCGGAACCAAGGGATTTGTGCGCCTGGAGCACGGCGCGGGCGGCCTGGCCGGGTGGGAGCTTTTCTCCGAGCTCATCCTTCCGGCCCTGGACAACCCGGCCCTGGCGGAACAGGGCGACGCCGCGGTGGTGGAGGCGGGAGGGCTTCGCCTGGCCTTTACCACGGACACCTTTGTGGTGAGCCCCTTGTTCTTCCCGGGCGGGGACGCCGGATGCCTGGCCGTGAACGGCACGGTGAACGACCTGGCCATGTGCGGGGCCCAGCCTCTGTGCCTGTCCGCGGGACTGGTCATGGAGGAAGGGCTTTCTTTGGATGTTCTGGAACGGGTGTTGTCCTCCATGGGACGCGCAGCGCGCAATGCGGGCACTTGCGTGGTGACCGGCGACACCAAGGTGGTGCAGAAGGGCGCGGCGGACCGATTGTTCGTGAACACCTCGGGCATCGGCGTGGTGGCAAAAAACGCGGACCTTTCCCCGGCCGGAGCCAAGCCCGGGGACCGGCTGCTGGTTTCCGGACCCCTGGGCGAACACGGGGCCGCGGTGCTGGCCGCCCGGGAGGGCCTGGAAATCGGCGGAGGGCTTTCCAGCGATACGGCGGCCCTAAACGGCCTGGTGCAGGCGCTTTTGGACTCCGCCTGCCGGATCCACGCCCTGCGCGATCCCACCCGGGGCGGCCTGGCCGCGGCGATCAACGAAATCGCGTGGCGCTCCGGCGCGGCCGTCCGGATTTTCGAATCCGCCGTCCCGGTTTCCCCGGCCGTGGCCGGGACCTGCGAAATCCTGGGCATCGACCCCCTGGTCCTGGCCAGCGAGGGGCGCATGGCGATGTTCGTGCACGGCCAGGACGGCGAAAAGGCCCTGGAAGTGATGAAGGGCCACGCCCTGGGCCGGGATGCGGCCATCATCGGCCGGGTGGAACAGGGCCCCCCGGGAAGGGTGGTGCTGGAAACCGCGGTGGGAGGGGAGCGGCTCTTGCCCATGCCCTCGGGCCATCCCCTGCCCCGGATATGCTGAAGGCACGGGAGGTCAGCCAATGAGGCTCAACCACGCGATGTAGGTGAGCGCCGAGAGCAGGGTGTTCAGGGACACGGCCGCGGCGGCAAGCTCCGTGGACCCCTGCATCTCCCCGGCCATGATGCGGGTGATGGTGGCCGTGGGCGCGGCCAAAAGGATGAGCGCCGGGAGCCAGGCTTCCGGGGGATGGCCCAGGGCGGAAAACACCGCCCAACCCACCGCGGGCACGAACAAGAGCTTCACCGCTCCGGCCGCGGCGGCAAGCTTCCAGGTGTGGGCCAAAAGGGAAAAGGACAAGGACGCGCCGATGATCAAAAGGGCCAAGGGAAGGGCCATGCCGCTTACGATGTCCAGGATCCGGGCGGCAAAAAGCGGCATGGGCCTGCCGGACAGGGAAAAGGCGATGCCTGCGGCCGCGGCCAGGATCACGGGATTGGCCAGAATCTTTTTTGCCCGGAACCCGGCGGTGGGCCGGGGGCCTTCTCCCGGGGCGAACATGGCCAGAACCATAACCCCCAGGATGTTCTGGGCGAACATGAGAAACGCGGCAAAGACGCCCGCGGCGGCCAGGCCCGCGTCCCCCAGGTGGTAATACGCCACGGCCAGGCCGATGTAGCCGAGGTTTCCGTGGAAGCCCGACTGCACGAACGTGCCGGAAACCTCCCTGGGCAGCGACAGGACCCGCACCAGCAAAAGCCCCAGGACAAAGGCTGCAGCCACGGGCGCCACCACGCCCAGGCACAGGGAAAGGGAAAACCGCCCGGCGAACGGGGCCGCGGAAACCTTGGAAAAGATCATGGCCGGGATGGCCACGTAGAATACCAGCCAGTTCACTTCCCCCGCCACGGCCGGGGACAACCGGCCCCAGCGGGAGAGGACAAATCCCAGAAAGATCACCACGAAGATGGGGAGGATGGTCAAAAGGACGGGGATCACGGAGCGCCGGCCCGGCTAGGTCCTGCCCCGGACATGGGCGGCCAGGTGCCCGGCCTCGGGGAGAATGAGTTTGTCCAAGGCCAGCTCGCAGGCCCGGGGGCTGCCAGGCAGGCAGAACACCACGGCCCGGCCGCGCACCCCGGCCATGGCACGGGAAAGAATGGCCGCCGGGCCGATCTGCTCGTGGCTCGCGGCGGCGAACAAAACGGAAAAGGCGGGCATCTCCTTGTCCAGCAAGGGACGCACCGCCTCAATGGTCACGTCTTTGGGGGATATGCCGGTCCCGCCGTTTACCACCACCAGGTCCGGGGAAAGGTCCAGGGCGCAAAGGAGCGCTTCGGCGATTTCGGCGGCGTCGTCCTTGACCACACTATGGTCCAGGACGCGGTGACCGGCGGCTTCCAGGCGCCCGCGGATGAGCCGTCCCGTGTCGTCGGTCCTGGGGGTGCGGGAGTCGGAGACCGTGATGACGGCCGCTGCTACGGCGGCCGGCGCGTTGTGGCGATGGTCTTCCGTTCCCAAGAATTCCTCCCAACATTGGTTCTGAAACAATCCGGGTCAGTCTTCATCCTCGCCGGCATCCTCCTCCACCTGGAGAAGCTTGCCGGGGGTATAGTCCAGGTCCTGCTCCACCTCGTCCTCGTCAAAGACCTCGTCTTCGTCCTCCTCGGCCAGGCCTTCCTCTTCCTCCTCGCCCTCGCCGGACAAGGACTTTATGGTCTCCAGGGGAACGACGTCGGGTTCCTCTATGGATATCTCACCGTCCCCTCCGCTTTCCGGACCCAGGATGCGGCCGATGGCCTCGGTGAGGACCTCCATGGCCGGGGCCGGGGGATACATCTGCTCGCTGCGCAGGGCCTGCACAAGGGCTTCCTTTCCCGCGGAAAGAGCCTGTTCCAACTGCGCGATATCGAACTCCCTTGTACCCAAAAGCTGGTCCGCTTCATCGGGCCGCCTGGCCATTTCGCGGATGATGAGCTTGTTTTCCTGGTCGTCGCGCGAAAGAACGAACCGGATTTTCATGGAGGGCTTCCTTCTATGTTCTGGAGTTTCCCAGCCCGCGGCCGCAGGCTTTTTCTCATAAGGTCGACGTCAAGAAACACAAATACGGTTCCGTGTCAACGCCTCACTCACTGGGACAAGCCCGAGCCCTTGTCCACGGGTTCGGACGCTTGCCGCGGGTACAGAACGGATTGCACGCGCACCGGCCCGGGGTCGGGCGGGGTGAAGGCGAACACCGCGTGCAAGAAGGACAGCGTAATGTGGTACGTGGCGCCCCATAGCACCTCCCCGCCGCCGCCGGCGGGAACCAAGAAACAGGGCACCTTGACCGAGTCCACGTTGAACATTTTGCGGAAATTTCCCGTGATGGCAAGGGTGCATTCGCCATAGCGTTCCGCGTCCAGGAGAATGTCAAGCGGCACCTTCAGGATCTTGTCGATTTCCCGGGACGTGTGCAGGGGTTGCTTGGGGGATATACTCCCCACCATCGGGCAGATCATCTTCTGCCGGGTGAGCATGCGGTAGCAGGGAAGCGCGCCCACAAAGCCCACCTTCCAGGGCGGAACGCCCGTCTCCTCCCAGCACTCGCGGGTGGCCGCGGCCCAGAAGTAGGCCACCTCGCGCAGGGTCCCGCGTTTTCCCAGGATCCACCTCCCCGCGGTGCGCGGCGAGTGGATGCCCGCCCAAAGGGGCCACAACAGTGCGCCCACCCTGTCCGCCGCGGACTCGGGGTGGCCGCCGGGAAAGCACAGGTCCCCGGGTTGGGACACGTGCTTGGACCGCCGGGTGAAAATCAAAGAAAGGCCGCTGCCGTGGCCGTTGGTTTCCGCCGCCGGGTCCCTGGTCAACAGCAGAAGCACGCCGGCGTGCCCCCAGATGCGGCCCTGGCTTCGCTGCTGGCGCAGAAACTCCCGCTCTCCGCCGTAGCCGGGGTAACTTTCATACAGGGCCCGGGCGATGCTCTTTTTCATCAAGCCGTTTCTTCCACAAAGGGTTTGACAGCCACCGGCCGGCGGCGGACGCCAGGGGGACCTACGAGTACAAAGAATAACCTTCATCGAGCCGGTCCGCAAATCCAAATCCAGGCCAGGGGAAAATTTCATGAAACGGACAAGGCGCGCAATCGAGTAGGGGGGGGGCGGGTTGCCCCGCCCCCCTTTCACACCACCGTACGTACGGTTCCGTATACGGCGGTTCGTGTTGAATGTTGAAGTTGCCGGTGCTGATCAAGCAGCGCCGCGAGTCCC
>JAFDHW010000454.1 GCA_019308705.1 Deltaproteobacteria bacterium | reverse complement strand
GTCAAGGCATTCATGGCCCGGGACCCCATCTGGGTGGGGGCGGAAAAAAGCGTGCCCGAGGCGGCCCGGCTCCTGGTGAAGCACGACATCGGCCGGCTTCCCGTGATCCAAAACGGCAAGTTGATCGGCATCTTCACCCGCTCGGACGCCATGCTCTACTACTACGACCTTCTGCCGGACTGACGGAGAGCCGACGTGCTGAAAGTGAAGGACATCATGACCAAGGAGGCCATCACGGTGGGGCCGGACGACGAAGTGTGGAAGGCGGCCTCCCTTCTTCTGGAAAACCACATCAACGGCGCGCCCGTGGTGGACGAAGAGGGCAGGCTGCTGGGCATTTTGTGCCAGAGCGACCTGGTGGCCCAACAGCGGAGCTTTCCCCTTCCCAGCGTCTTCACGCTCCTGGACGGCCTCATCCCCCTGCGCGGCTACGAAAAGCAACAGCGGGAGGTGGAAAAGATGTCCGCCATCACCGTGGCCCAGGCCATGACCCAAAAGCCCGTGACCCTTTCCCCCGAGGACACGGTGGAAAAGGCCGCCACCATCATGGTGGAAAAGAAGTTATACACCCTGCCCGTGGTGGAAGAGGGCAGGGTGGTGGGCGTGGTGGGCAAGGAAGACGTCCTGCGGATCATGCTTTAGCCCGAATTATTCATGAAAAATTTCACCGAATAATCCGGGTTAGGATATCGGTGGGCTATCCCTTGGCCTGGTCGGCCACGGCCTTGGCCGCCTTTTTGATGGCCTCCTCGTCGCCCAGGTAGTAGGAGCGGACAGGGGTGAGGTCGTCGTTCAACTCGTAGACCAAGGGCACGCCCGTGGGGATGTTCAAGCCCACGATGTCCTCGTCACCGATGTTGTCCAGGTACTTCACCAAAGCCCGCAGGCTGTTGCCGTGGGCCGCGATGATCACCTTCCTCCCCTGTTGGATCTGGGGGGCGATGGTTTCCTTCCAATAGGGGAGGAAACGCTCCACCGTGTCCTTGAGACACTCGGACGCGGGCAAAAAGCTTCTGTCCAGGTTCTTGTACCGGGGGTCGTGGGCCGGGTGGCGTTCGTCGGAAAGCTCCAGTTCCGGCGGCCGCACGTCGTAGGACCTTCTCCAGATCTGCACCTGCTCCATGCCGTGGCGGCGGGCGGTCTCGGCCTTGTTCAGGCCCTGGAGCGCGCCGTAGTGCCGCTCGTTGAGCCGCCAGGACCGGAACACGTCGATCCACATGAGGTCCATCTCCTCCAGCACGATCCACAGGGTCTTGATGGCGCGTTTGAGCACCGAGGTGTAGGCCACGTCAAAGGAAAACCCCTCCTCGATCAGGGCTTTTCCCGCGCCAAGGGCCTCGGCGGCCCCTTTTTCGGTCAGGCCCACGTCCGTCCACCCCGTGAACAGGTTCTCCTTGTTCCACAGGCTTTCCCCGTGACGCAGCAATACCAGCTTGTGCATGGTCTCCTCCAGGTAAGCTAATCCTTGCCCAGGATTTCCAGGATCCGGCGGGAAGTGAACTCCCCTACGTCGGCCAGGATGTCCGGCGTCGCGTGGGCAGGGGCGTTTTTGGAAAACAGGCAGGTCACACCGGCGGGAAAGTCCTCGTCCGCGTGGTACAGGATGTAGGCCAGGGCGATCTTGGGCAAAGGCCGCAGCACCAGGCAAAAATCCCCGGTTTCCAGCCCCGGGTCCCCGGCTGCTCCCAGAACCTCCCGGATCGCTTCCGCCTGCTTTTCCACCTCTTCGGTGTACGGCGCCAGGATGGCCTCGGCATGGGTGGCAAAGGCCCCTGTGTAGGGCATGGAGTCCGGGATTTCCCGGAAGGCGGTGTAGGGCTCGAAAACCAGGGGCTCGTCCGCGGCCAGAAGCGCGTACCGGCTGATGACCACCCCCGGCGGCCCGGCCTGGGCTTCCCCGTCCAGCAAGACCCCTTCCCGGGTTATCCGGCACGCCCTTCCAAAGGCGCGCAAAGTCATCCCTTCGTCCACGGCCTCGCCTCCCGCGGCCCGGGCGCGCTCTTCAAGGGGCTTGGAAAAAAGCGCATCCAGGTTGATCCGAATGATTTGTTGGTACGCCGTATGACCCATGCGTTGGTTTCCCGCCTCTCCGGATAGGCAATTTGTCCCTTGTTTGCAAGGGGCAAAAACGGACGCTCCGCCAAAAAGCGCCATCAAAGCCTGGCGGCTCGTGTCAAAGCTATTGCGGCTCGTGTCAGAGCTATTATTGTATATGTCTTAGCCCGGATTATTCACGAAGCCTGATTTCCGTGCTGGCAAGGCTAGAGGGGTGAAGGCGTACTTTGGTACGCCGAGCCCCG
>JAFDHW010000453.1 GCA_019308705.1 Deltaproteobacteria bacterium | reverse complement strand
TCCCCGAGAAGTCCCGCACCAGGAAGCCCATGATGAGCACGGTGTGGTAGTCCTGGCTCTGGTTGGTGGTCACCCCCAGGAGTTCCTCGATGCTGCCGGTGAGCCCGGGTTCCTCGGAAAGCGCCCTTAAGGCGCACTCCTCGGGCGTCTCCCCCAGCTCCATGAACCCGCCGGGCAGGCACCATTGGCCGGCCTTGGGCTCCACGGCCCGCTTCACCAGGAGCAGGCGGCCCGCTTCGTCCGCCACCACCAGGGCGGAAGCCGGCACGGGGTTTTCGTAGATGGGCACCTCGCAGGGCAGGCAAAAGGGCCGCTCCCGGCCTTCCACCTTGCGCCTGCCCAGGACGGAGCCGCAGTATGGGCAGAATTTCTTTTTCAGCATGGGATGTTCGGCCAAATCCCGGGGCCGCTGGTCTGCGCCAACCGGAAAAAACGTGGCCGGGGCCTCCGGAAAGGCGGCCCCGGCACGCTTTTCATGAACAACAAGCATACCCGCCGTACCGCGGATATGCAATCCCCGGCAACGGGGGATCAGTCCTCGAAGTCGCCCTTTTGCTCCTGCTCGCGTTTCTTGGCCAGGGGCAGGGCCTTTTCCGCGATCTTCTCCTCGGTCCACTCGGCCGGGTCCTCGATGCGGGAGCCCTTGGGGCCCAGGTCGTGGCTCTTGGCAGCCAACAGCTTTTCCATGGCCAGGGGCGCGGTGTCGCCGGAGCCCAGCACGTCGGTGATGAGCTTGAAGGCGAACTCCTCCACGCGCTTGGCCATGCGCATGCGGATCTTTTCGGGCTGGGCCAGGATCTTGTTCTCGAAGGGCAGGTTCAGCTTCTTGAAGTTTCCGCCCTTCCAGCCCTGCTGGGCCGCGTAGGCCTTCATCTCCTCCCACAGGGCCTCGGTCACGCCCTCGTTCTTGTCCTTGATGAAGTTGCCGTCCGCGTCCCGTTCCGCGTTGCCGTAGTCGTTCACCACCAGCCCCCAGGAGATCATCTGCAGTGCCGTGGCCACGTTGGCCTTGGTGGTGTTGGTTTCCTTGGCGATGCGGCGCAGGCGGTCCGAGGAGTTGCCGCTGGTGCCGTGCTGCGCGCCGGAGACCTTGTAGGGCGCAAGCGCCTTGTGGATTTCGGCGGTCAGTTCCACCTGGATGCCCGCGTCCGAGGCCTCGATGCCGTGGGTGGTGCCGTTGTTCAAGGCGATCCAGTCCGGGAAGATGTCGTGGGCGTTCAGCCCCCGGATGAGGAACAGGGCCTCTTCCGGGGTGGACAGCCCGGCCTTGCCCTTGATCTCGCCCACCTCGGTCTCCAGGCCGGCCCACTTGGGCACCAGGGGCGCCAGGGCGATGGAGGCCAGGAGGTTCTTGTCGTCCATGAGGTGGGAGGCGTCGATGGCGATGGAGGTGATGCCGTGCTCGAACAGGGTGGGGATCTCGACCTTGGCGCTCGCCACGTCCCCGTCTCCCTTGATGCCGTAGTGGTCCGCGTGCACGGCCACGGGAACGGTTATGCCCATCTCGTTCATCAGGGCGTCCACTTGCCGGGCGATGTTCCAGTAGTTCACGGCGCAGTAGGCGTTGGTGCCGCCCTCGCTCTTGGCGATCTCCACGATCAAGGCCGCGTTGGCGCGCTGGGCCGCGGCCAGGACCCCCCGGATGACCAGGTGGCTCCTGCCGTTGGCCGCCAGGGCGATGCAGTCGCCCTTTTCCTGCATCGCCCGGTCCACGGCCTTGCCGCTTACGATAAGCGCCTTGGAATTGGGGAAAAGTTTGGCCACGTTGGGCGGCCGTCCCACGCGGATGGCCTCTTCAAATCCCTTTTCGAATGCGCCGGTTGCCATGGAATCTCCTTTCGGATGGAAAAAACCGTCAGGCGGCCCGGAGGCCGCGTGGAATTATTCGGGGGGCGGCAGGTCTTGTCCGGCGTCCTCTTCCAGGCCTGCGCCGGAGCGCAGGTCAAAAAGGATCTCCCGGATGCCTTCGGCTTCGGATTCCGGGGCGCGGACCACTCCCCAGCCGCGCTGGGCCTGGAACAGGCCGTCGTATGCCGTGTCGTGGTAGGAAACGATGACGTGGGGGATATCCCGGTCCTCGAGCACGCCCGCGAGAAGGCGCGCCTCGACCTCGTTGGCCAGGACCTCCACGTTGATGATGGGTTCCTCTTCCATTCCCCCCGTCTTTCACGGGCGACCACGCAAAAGTAGCAACCCTGTGGGAAAGCCCGATGAAAAAACTACTGCCTGGGGAAGGGCAAGTCAAGGCAGGGGGAAGGGTCAGGACTCCAGGATTTGCGCCTGGAGTTCCTCCAGTTTTTCCTGGGCCGCCT
>JAFDHW010000452.1 GCA_019308705.1 Deltaproteobacteria bacterium | reverse complement strand
GTACTTTGGTACGCCGAGCCCCGATAACGCGGCCAGCGCGGAAATCAGGCGAGCCCGAAGGGTGAGGAATTTTGCCCGAATGGCAGAATTCCTCAAATAATCAGACTGTCTTTGGGGCAAGACCCAAAAAAAACAGCTCCAACGGATTGAAAATAAAGAAAAATTCGATCTCGGGCAAAATTGCTCATGAATAATCCGGGTTATCCGTCTTTCTTGTCCAGCCCAAACTCCGTGTGGAGCACGCGGGCGGCGAGTTCGGCGTATTTTTGTTCCACCACGCAGGAGATGCGGATCTCCGAGGTGGAGATCATGAGGATGTTGATACCTTCCTCGGAAAGGGCGCGGAACATGCGGGCGGCCACGCCGGGGTGGCTTTTCATGCCCACGCCGGTGATCGAGACCTTGGCGATGTTCTCGTCTCCGGCCACATCCTCGGCGCCGATTTCTTCGGCCACCTTCTTTTCGATCTCCAGGGCCTGTTTGTAGTCCGCGCCCGGGACGGTGAAGGTGACGTCGGTCATGTTGCCGGACCGGGTGTTCTGGATGATCATGTCCACGGAGATGCCCGCGTCGGCCACGGCCTGAAAGATTCTGGCCGCGATGCCCGGCTGGTCCGGCACCTTGGTGATGGTGATCCTGGCGTCGCTCTTGGCCACCGTGACCCCGGCCACCACCATGCGTTCCATGTCCCTGTCCTCGTTGAACGACGAACGCACGTGCACGGGCACGCCGAATTTCTTGGCGAACTCCACGGAGCGGATCTGGAGCACCTTGGCGCCCAGGCCGGACATTTCCAGCATGACGTCGTAGGTGATGGTGGAAAGCTTCCTGGCCTTGGGCACCACGTTGGGGTCCGCGGTGTACACGCCGTCCACGTCCGTGTAGATTTCGCACACGTCCGCGTTCACCGCCGCGGCGATGGCCACGGCCGAGGTGTCCGACCCGCCCCGGCCGAGGGTGGTGATGTTGCCCATGGCGTCGGAGCCCTGGAACCCGGCCACCACCGCGATGTAGCCCTTATCCAGCAGATCCCGGATGGCATCGCCGGAAATGTCCAGGATGCGCGCCGATCCGGACGAGGAGTCCGTGAGTACGCGGACCTGGTGGCCCAGGAGGCTCTTGGCCTTGTAGCCCATCTTCTTTAGCGCGATGGCCAGGAGGGCCACGGTGGTCTGCTCGCCCGTGGCCATGAGCACGTCCAGCTCGCGCTTGTCCGGGGTGTCGGTCAACACCTCGGCCATCTGGATGAGGTGGTCCGTGACCCCGGCCATGGCGGAAAGCACCACCGCCACCTGGTTGCCCGCGTCGTAGGTCTTGGCCACGCGTTTGGCCACCTCCTGGATCCGCACCAGGTCGGCCACGGAGGTGCCGCCGAATTTCTGCACAATGAGGCTCATGGTCTCCTCACAAGGATGTAGAGACGTTAGGCGCGGGGACGTTCCGGTTTTCCGGACGCGCCGGCGGAACGTTCCGGTTTCCTGAAAAGGATGTCCTCTACCAGATCGTGCATGGATTGTCCACGTGCATAGAGAGAAATCCGCCGGGACGTGTCGCCGAGGATCGTGAAACCCACCAGAAGGTCCGGAGAGAAATCCGGCCCCTGTGCGCGCTCCGCCCATTCCACCGCGGCCACGGTCCCGGGTCCGGCCAGGTCGAAGAACCCGATCTCCTCCAGGGCATGGGGGCCGGACAGGCGGTAGAGGTCCGCGTGCACCAGGAGAAGGCGTCCAGGGTACTCGTTCACCAGGGTGTAGGTGGGGCTGGTCACGGCCACGTGGTCCGGCACGTCCAGACCACGGGCCAGGCCCTGGACAAAGCAGGTCTTGCCGCCGCCCAACTCGCCGCACAGGCCGATGACCTCCCCGCCGGAAAGGCGCATCCCCATGGAACGGGCCAGGCTGATGGTCTGGTCCGGCGAGCGGGTGATGACGTAGCGCCCGGTAAGGGAAGGCTTCATGGTTCCTGCTCCGTTACAGGCGGACACGTCCAGCCCCTGGGCGTCTGGGCGGGCAAAAATCCGGCCATCACGCCGGGCAGGGCGTTGATGACGTCCGAGGCCAGAAAACCCACGGGTCCCAGGGTTTCCGCCACCCGGTCCCCGGCCAGGCTATGGAGGAACACGCCCAGGCGGGCGGCGGTTTCCGGCGAATACCCCTGGGCGAGGAACCCGGCGATGACACCGGTCAAGACGTCGCCCATGCCGCCGGAGGCCATGCCCGGATTGCCCCGGGTGTTGATCCATACCTCCCCGCCGGGAAGGGCCACCAGGGTGCACGCGCCCTTGAGCACGCACACGCACTTGTTGTCTGTAGCCAGGCC
>JAFDHW010000031.1 GCA_019308705.1 Deltaproteobacteria bacterium | reverse complement strand
GCGAGCCCGATTCACGCGATAGCTGCGTCAGGAGGCGGTCGCGGTACAAAAGTACAGCTTCCCTCCTCCTTCCTTACTCTCGCGCGAATCGAACTCGTGAATAATCCGGGTTAACACAAAGTGAATATTTCTTCAAATAAAATCAGAGACTAAAATCTTTTTCAGGGGCGACGGATTACCCGGCCTTGATCCCCATCTTCTCCTCCTTCATCTGCTGGACGCGCATGCGGATGTCGATGACCGTCTCCAACAGCTTTCCGCCGGTCTGGAGTTTCAAGTCCTCCAGGTTTTCCGAGTGAAACACGGTGGAAAGGTCGCGCTCGAACTCCGCCTTTTCCCACCAGGGGCCGTCGTCCTTGATGGGCGGGTTGGCGTTGGAGGAGAACATCTGGAACATGATGGTGTAGTTGCACCGCATAAGATGCGAGATTTCCGCCCAGGAGGCCAGGTTGGGCATGGAGGGCCGGTTGTAGAACCACAGCTCGCGCAGGGGCACCAGGGGAAGGGTTAGGACCATGGAGGCGTCCTCCAGGTAGCCCAGCAGATACGCCAGGCCGCCGAAGGTGCCCTGGATGCGGTTTTCCAGGTTCAGCTGGTGGGCGCAGGCGCAGGCGTAGTCCACGGCGATGGAGTAATCCATGGTCTTCCACACGCAGGAGGGCCCGCCGCCCACCTTGCCCATGCCGCCGTGCTCCTTGGAATACTTGTTGAACTCCGCGCAGGAGGCGAACCCGCACCCGCCGCAGTCCCACATAAGCTCGCTTGTGGTCAGGTTCGCGCCCAGGACCAGGACCTTGAAGTCGGAGTCCTGATCGTAGAGGTCCTTGTAGCACATGTAGTCCATGTAGATGGGCATGAACAGGTTGGCCACGGACTCCTTGCCCAGTTCGCCCTCCAGGGCTTCGATGACCTCCATCATGGGCTTTAGGCCCTCGCGGTCGAGGACCATGCTCTGCAGCTTGACGCGGCTGGTGATCTGGGGGGCCTTGTAATACGCCTGGAGCACCTGGGCCACCGCGGCGTCCATCCCTTCCCGGGCGAACTTCTTGCCGTCGATCATTCTTCGCCCCCTTCCTTTTCGGCGTCCTTGCCAAGGACCATGTTCTTCATGCGCTGGACGTTCGCTTCCCCGCCGGATTTCTCGCCCATGCGCATGAGCTTCTCCAGGGAGATATGGCGGTAGTCCATGCCGCTTTGCCTGGTGATGATGTAGTGCTTGCGCACGGAATCCACCATGGCCGGCATGTTCACCACATGGTAGTTGTGGTGCACGTCCACGAAGGGATTCTTGGAAGTGGTGGCCACGGGCAGGCCCACCACCAGGGCGGATTCCTTGCAGTAGCCGAGCTTCATGGCCGCCAGGCCCATGGAGTAGAAGGGCCGGCAGTCCACCATGAGGGTCTTTGCCGCCCACAGGGCGCTTCCCACGGGAAAGCCCAGGTCCGAAACCCGGATGATGCAGAACGGGCCGTCCAAGGGCGTTTGTTGCAGGTTCCTGTCCGTGGGGTCGATCTGGCCCCAGGCGGTTTTCCTCCGCGAGTAGACGAACCCGCAGCCGTCCGGCCCGGAACAATAGCCGCAATCCACGTCAAAGGGAGTGTTGCGCGCCCGGTAGGAGCCGAGGAACAAGATGCAGTCCGCCTCCCGGGCCATCACCGCCTCGTAGAGGAACGATTCCTTGAGCTTCTTGTTGCCCGTGGTGTGGGCCAGTTCCTCCATCTTCCTGGCGATGGCCTCCTGCTCGTCCTGCCCCCACACGATCTCACCCTCGCAGTGGTCCACCCCGCCGGTCACCGGCGCGGTGAGGGCCGCGGCCAGCATCTTCTTGGCCACGTCCACCCCGATCTCCCGCCTCCTGGCGTCGCTGGGAGCATGCCAGGGAAACTCGTTCACATGATAACTGGGCATGTCGGCTCCTTCCCGGGGATCGGAAAAAAATCGCTCCCAAACCCCTTCCATGAACTCCATGGTTTTTCACAAACAGGGCCTGCGCCGTCTTGGGTGGCGGAGGCTTTGGCCGGCGTTTCCGGACGGCTCATTCGTAGGCCTTTTCGATGAACCGGGTCTTGTAGGTGCTTCTTTCAAGGCTCATGGGTGCCAGCCAGATGATTTCCGGGCGGACCTTGAGCTTTTCGTGCATGGTTTCGGCGATCTTTGCAGCCAGTTCCGGGAGCTTTTCCTTTTGCACGCCTTCGCCGTATTCCACCTTCAGCTTCAACGGCGGGGCGACCCTGGGGGGCGGCTCTTCGAGCACGATGCGGAACTCGCCGGTGACCTGGGGCACGAACCCGGTGATCACGCCGTCCACCTGGGCGGGATAGACCACCACGCCCTTGACCTTGAGCATATCGTCCGCCCGGCCCACCACCTTCATGCGCCAGCCGGGCGCGCCGCAGGCGCAGGGGCTTACGAACACCTGGACCACGTCGCCCGACGAGGTGCGGATGGGCGGCATGGAGCCGGTCAAGGGCGTCACCACCAGCTGGCCCGTGGCCCCGTCCTCCATGTCCTTCACCTGCTGGGTATCCGGGTCGATGAGCTCCACCAGGTGCATGTCGTCGGACAGGTGGTGCATGCCGGCATAGGGGTCTTGGTCGCAGGAAACCCACATGAGCCCCCAGATGAGACCCATGGCGTCCACCAGGGGACACTTGAAGCCCTCCTCCAGTTTCTTGCGCACCTCCGGGATGCCCGCGCCGGGCTCCGCGCCGCACATGACGCGGACAAGGCCCAGGCCGGCCGCGCGCTGAGGGTCCTTGTCCAACAGGTGCTCGGCCAACGAGGGGGTGCAGAAAAGGAAGTTTCCTCCCAGCTTTTCCGTGAAGTAGAAAATGCGCTCCGTGCCGCCTTCCGCGCCCACGGGGATGACGGGAATGCCCAGGCGCAAAAAGACCTCCAGGGCCGGAACCCCCGCGCCCACCATGGACAGGGCGAAGGCCTGGACCACGCGAAAGGCGCGGATCTTGGCCTCGTCGCCGCCGCAGAGGAGGTACAGCGCCCGGGAGAAGCCCCGGGCCGAGGCCTCCAGGTCCTGTTCGGTGAAGAAGTACGGCGAGGGCTCGCCCGTGGTGCCGGAGGTGGAGCACAAAAGCAGGAAGTCCTGGGGGTCGATGCCGGCCACGGAGGCTATGGTGTCCACCAGGTTGCCTCCGCCGCCCAGCATGGCGGAAGCCTTGGCGCTCTCCCGTTGCAGGCGCACGGGCACGACCTCGCGGAACTTCTCCAGGGTGATCTTTTCCGGGTCCACGGAGGCCGCGTCCAAGAGAAGCTTGACGATGGCCGAGCGGCCGTAGAAATCGGCCATGCGTTCCCGCAGCCGGGCAAGCTGCATGCCGCGGACGTCCGCCGTGTTCTGCAGGCCGTAGAGGTCTTTTTCAAAGTACTGGGAAAAGCCCATGGCGCGCCTCCTGGAAGTTGGGGTTTTTGTCTTGTCGTCCAAACCGGTTCAAAACCGCCTCCCTGGGCGGATTTTTTGGAATTCCAGGGGGAAATTGCATACAAGAAACGATTGATATATACTTTTCATCCGTTTCGACCCGAAACGCGCCGGCGCCCCGCCCGGCGCCCCTGGAAACCGCCATGCAAGACAAAATCCGCCGCGTCCTTTCCTCCTTCGACCCCCTCATGCCCTACAAGACCCTGGCGGGCATCCTGGACATCCAGGAGGCCGCCGTGGGCCCCTTGTGCAGGATCCTCCGGGAAGAGGACGGCGAGGCCGGCCGGGTGGCGGCGTGGCTTCTGGGGGAGCTTCGGCGCCCCGAAGGGGAAGAGGCCATGCTGGCCGTGGCTTCGGACCCTAAGCGGAAAATCCGGCCCGCGGCGGTGTGGGCCCTGGCCAAGTGCGGGGGGGAACGGGCCGCCGACGAGCTCATCGGGCTGCTTTCCGACCCGGACCTCGACGTGCGCGTGGCCGCGGCGGGGGTTTTGGGGGAGCTTGGCGCGGCCGGGGCGGCCCAGCCCCTGCCCGGGCTGCTCGCCGACCCGGAGCCGAGGGCCGCGGACTACGCCATCCGCGCCCTCCAGAACCTGGGACAGGATGCCTGCGGGCCCCTGGACCAGGCCCTGGACCACGCCGACGCCCTGGTGCGGCGGCGGGCGGCGCGGGCGCTTGCCGGCATTCCGGGTCCCTGGTCCCACCGGTCCCTCCTTCGCCGCTCCAACGACCCGGACCCCGGGGTGCGCGCGCGGGTGATGGAAGCCCTGGGCTCCTTTGACACGGAAGCATCCACCGCCGTCCTGGCCGAGGCCGTGGCGGACGAGGACAAGGACGTGCGCGCCGCGGCGGTGTCCGCCCTTTCGGGGCGCACCAGGCCCGAGGCCTACGAGGCGTTTGAGCGGGCGCTTGCCGATTCCGAGCCCCTGGTGCGGCGGGCGGCGGTGCGCGCCCTTTCCCGCATGCGGGGGGAAAAGCCCTTTTCCCTGTTGTCCCGCGCCCTCAAGGACCCCTTGGCGGAAATCCGCGCCCAGGCCGTCACCGCCATGGCCCACAAGGACCCCGTGGCCACGGTGCCCTTCCTGGTGCGGGCCATGAAGGACCAGGCCGACGTCGTGCGCCAGACCGCGGTGTGGCTGGCCGGAAACCTCCGCACCGCCGGAGCCGTGGACACCCTCATGGAAATCCTGGGCGAGGTGGACTCCTCCATGCGCGCCCTGGCCGCCACCAGCCTGGCCAAGATCGGCGACGCCCGCGCGGTGAACGCCATGCGCCGCGCCTTGCGCGGGGTGGATAAAAAATCCATGGGCATCATCAACGCGGCCATCAACTCCCTGGAACGCAAGGCCGGCAGGAAAAACCGCGCCGGCGCGTAATCCCGCAAAAAGCATTGCCCCCCCTTGCCGGGGGTGATATAGTGGCGCGAAATCTTTTAAAAACCTTGTGAATTCCACAGGAGCGGGGTTTTCTTGCCCGCTTCCCCCCCTCCCCTTGACGGCCAAGGTATGCACCAGAACGCCCCGGCAACCGAGCCTTTTACCCAGGAGGAACTGGAGGCCATCCGTTCCCACGCCACCCTGTTGTTCTGCCCGGAGGGGGAGGTCATCTTCCGGGTGGGCGAGCCGGGAAACTCCATGTTCCTCATCCTGGAAGGCGCCGTGCGCCTGATCCTGGATGGCCACAGGGGCTCCCGCACGCTTTCGGAAAACCGCTTCTTCGGCGAGGATTCCTTTATCATGGAAGGGTCCACAAGAAAGGACACCGCGGTGGCCGAAACCCCGGTGCGCCTGGCGGTGCTGGACCAGCGTATCGTGGACAGCCTGCTGGCCGAAAATCCCCGGGTGATGTTTTCGGTGCTGAAAAAGGTCTGCGGCCACCTTTTGGGATTCCACCACGCCCTTGTCCGGGACCTTAAGAACCAGAACGCCGAGCTGGTCCGCGCGATGGAGTACCTGCGCCGCACCAAGGAGGAGCTGAACGCCCGGGAACTGGCCGAGCGCACCGATGACCTCACGGGCCTGTACAACCGCCGGTGCCTGGACAAGCATCTGAGAAGGATCCTGCAGAAGCACGCGGCCGAGCCCATGGGCCTGATCCTGCTGAACCTGGACGGGTTCAGGTCCGTGAACGACGCATGCGGCCACCAGGCGGGAGACGAACTGTTGTACCGGGTGGCCGAGGCCCTGATGAACAAGGTGCGGCGCACGGACATGCCGTTCCGCCTTTCGGGCGACGAGTTCGCCCTGCTTTTGCCCGGCATGACCAATTCCCGCGGGCCGGTGCTCTGCGAGGAGGTGCGGCAGGCTGTGGCCGCCCTTCCGCCGGCGTGCCCGGAGCACAAAAACGGCGTCACCGCCACGGTAGCCGGCTCCATGCTCCATCCCGCGGAAACCCCGGCCCAGTTCCTGGAGCGGGTGGACAACCTGTTGTATCGGGCAAAGAAGGAAGGCGGAAACCGCACGGTCTGGTCCGCCGGCCCGGGCAACTGACGGCATGGCCCCCCGGATCACCAAGCCTCCATTGGGACGTGCACCCTCCCCTGGTAGGTAAAATCCTCTCCGGTCCGCTTCCACCCCAGGGACAAGAAGAACTTTTCGTTTTCCGCCTGCACCCGCGCGCAGAACCGTTTCGCCCCCGCCTCCCGGGCCAGGGTCACGGCCGCGGCCACCAGGCGCACGCCCGTCCGTCCTCCGCGAAAGCCCCTTTCCACGGCCAGGCGGCCGCCCCACCACACGCCGGGCGCATCATCGGCATACACCCGGACCGTGCCCACCACCCGTCCGTGATCCAAAGCCACCAGGTGAAAGGCGGCCGCATCGTGGGCATCTTCGTCCGTGGCCGGAAAGAGGCCCTGCTCCTCCACGAAGACCCGCCTGCGGAGCGCCAGGGCCTGGCGGATTTCCCCGCCGTGGGACGCGGGCCGCACCAGGGGAGCGCCTTGGGGGATCGCGGGTATCAGCATGGGACGGGCTCCTCGTCCATTTCCGGGCGGGAAACACGGTAGTAGCGGCCGGAAACCATTTGCGCGAACAGCACGGCCCCGGGGCAGGGAACCACGTACCGCACGGGCCAATCGCCCCCCACCACCCCGAACATCTCCATGCACGCGGAACACACCCGCCGGGTGCGGGCAATGGAATAGGGCGCGGGCCGGTTGTTCTCCGTGACGAAAAACTTCGGCTCCAAAAAATTGGCGTGGTTGGCGCAGTGCCACGTGAACAGGCCCTCGAACCGCCCGGGCAGGCCCAAAGTGCGCATCCAGGCCGCGGCCGAGGAATCCTGGACCGCCTCCCAGGCCGCGGGCCGCCGGACGAGGTAGGCCGGGTCTTGGGCCATGGCCCGGGCCTCCTTTTCCTTGGGCAGGGCGGGCGGCGCGAACGCGGAATCCGTGATCAGGTAATCTGGCGGGCGGGTCTTTCGCGGGAGATCGGAAACCCACAGCACCAGGTTCTCCCGGCCCGAGCCCGAAACCCAGGAAACCTGGCGGGCGCACAGGGAAAACCCCTCCCACTCTTCCGGGAGCACCCTGCCCTCCCGGCCCGGGGCCAACAGCTCGCAGGGGGCCTTTTGGGGGGCCGCCTCGCCCTTTGGCCGCACCCCGTGCTCGTCCGGGTCCAGCCAGTAGACGACCTTGGCGAAGGCTTTTCCCATTACGGGCGTTTCTCCTTGTCGCGGGCCCCGGCCTCCGGGTGTTCCTGCCCCAGGATGCCCATGGACCGGGCGACCAGGGTGGTGAGGTCGCAGACGGCCACGGGTGATTCAATGGCGTTTTTTCCGATCTGCAGGCCCTGGTAGCAGAAGGGGCAGGTGGACACGAGGAGCGACGCCCCGGTCTTTTCCGCGTCGCGGATGCGCTGCTGGGCCATGAGGTTCTGCACGTCCGGGAACCCGGCCTTGAGCCCTCCGCCCGCGCCGCAGCACCGGGAGAACTCGCGGACCCGGTCCATCTCGCGGAAGGTGACCCCCGGGATGGCGGAAAGCACCTGGCGTGGGGTGTCGTACACGTTGGAGTGGCGGCCCATGTGGCAGGGGTCGTGGTAGGTGACCGTCACCGGCACCTCGTGCTTGAGCTCGATTCTGCCCTCGCCGATGAGCCGGGCCAGGAGCTGGGAGGTGTGGAGCACCTCCATGGAGAGTCCGCCCACCTTGCGGTAATCCACGGACAGGGTGCGGAAGCACCCGGCGCAGGAGGTGACCAGCGCGTCCACGCCCAGGGCGTTGAATGCCTCCACGTTGTCCCTGGCCAGGCGCTCGAACTCCCCGTATTCGCCGATGCGCAAAAGCACGCTGCCGCAGCATTTCTCCCGGTTGCCCAGGATGCCGAAGTCCACCCCCAGGGCATTGAGGATGTTCACGGTGTTGATGCCCACCTCCTTGACGTTCACGTCAAAGGAGGCGGTGCAGCCCACGTAGTAGAGGTATTTCTTGTCCGCGTAGGCTTTCATGGGGCCTTTTCTTCCGATGGGGGCGCGGGGGAAGCCCCAGGCTTGAGCGTAGGGGGCACCGCGTTGATGCGGCCCTCCTTCTTGGCGGACTTGGCCCAGCGGTCCCGGTGGCTGCGGGGCCGCTGCCAGGGGTTGTCGTAGGCCTGGGAGCTCTTGAGCAGGTTGCCGTGGTTCTCCATGGGCCCGTAGCCCGCCTCCACCAGCACCCGGCGCAGGGCCTCGTACAGCTCCACGGTGTCGATGCCCGAGGGGCACACGAAGTGGCACTGGCGGCAGGTGGAGCATTCGTAGAGGAACGTGGCCGCCCGCCGCAGTTCCTCCTCGGAAACCCTGGGGATGAGCAGCCGTCCCAGGAGCGAATCCGGCGAAAGCCACCGCAGAAACAGGCTGTTCTGTGCCCGGAGGATCTTCGCCATGGCGGCGAGCTTGGCCCGGGGGGTGATGTCCTCCCCGGCGTCGAACTCGTAAACCGGGCACCAGGATACGCACCGGCCGCAGCGGGTGCAGGCGAAAAGCTCCATGACCTGAATTCTGGAAAGGCGCGAAAAGTCCGGTTTCTTGACGGGCAAGGCGTCTTGCATGTCAGGACCTCGTGTAATGATCCGAGGAGGTCACCGCGGCGTAGACCACCGGCGAGGTGAATAGGTGCTTCAGCTTGGTGAACGGGATGGCCGCGATGAAGAAAAGCGATACGAGCCCGTGGAACCAGAACGCCGCGGAAACCAGCGTTTCGGAGAACACGGCCTGGCCCGGCAGCATCCAGGCCACGGCAAAGGACCAGGAGAGGTCCACGGTTTGCGGCCGGGCTCCCAGGCGGACGATTTCGCAGGCAAAGCCTGTTGCGGCCACGGCAAAGAGCAGCCACACGGCCAGGGCGTCCTCGGCGACGGTGTCCAGGTGCTCGGGCCGGAGGACGTAGCGGCGGAAAAGCGCCAGGACCGTGCCCGACAGCAGCGCCAGGCCGAAGGCGTCTCCCCAAACGGCCATGGCCGCCGCGCCCGCGCCGTGGGTGAAGAACTCCAGGACCCCTGGAGCGGACACGAACCAGCGGAGCAGGAACTGGGCCACGGTGAGCAGAAATAGGCCCGCGAACCCGTAGACCATGAGAAGATGCGCGGCCCAGACCAGCGCCCCGCCTTCGGCGACCTGGCGCTGGAACAGCACGCCGGATACCAGGCGGCGGGCCAGCCGGCCCGGGGTGGTATGGCCCACGGGCTCGCCCCGACCCACCAGAACCAGGTGGGCCAGCTCCGCGGCCCCGGCGAAAAAGACGAGCACCGCCACGCCGGAAACCGCGTAGAACGCCCAATGGTAGGAATAGTGCATGACTTTCCGTCCTATTCGCCCAAGACCTTGTTCACCGCGTCGTCCAGCTTCTCCCGGTCCACCGTAAGCCCCGCGCCCAGGGAAACCAGCTCGCAAAGCTTCTCCTCGGTGAGGAACGGGGCCATGCACATGAACCGCGGGTCCATGCCGAAGATGGCCCCCACGGCCTGGCGGCGGTTCCACCACTCGGCGCGGGCGGCTTCGCCGGAAAGGTCGCCGAAGCCGCCGAACACGGGCCGGTCCGGGGCCAGGGCGGCCATGGTCCCGGGCGGGGCGTCGCCCGCGGGACAGCTCATGGAGGCCAGCGCCTTTTCCAGGGAATCCGCATCGGATATGCCCTGCTCCGCGGCGAGCCGCGCCGCGGCGGCCGGGTCCACGCCCTGGCGGGCGCAGACGGCAAGCGCCCGGGCGGTCTGCTTGGCGTCCATGCCCAGGGCCTTTAGGGCCAAAACGTCGCCCGCGTCGGTCAAGAGCATGCCGGGCTCGGCCACCTGGGTTTCCTGCATCACCGAGGGGTCCTGGTCCGTGGCGAGGAAGGTGTTGGCCGCATACGGCGTGCCGAAATCCGCCTTGTGACGGTGGGTGAGGGGCGCCAGCCAGGAGGCGATGTCCTCGCCCATGGCCGCGGCGATGGGTCCGACGCCGCCGCCCTTGCCGGACAAGAGCTCCTTGGCCTGGGCGGCCAGGTCCATGCACGCGGCCACAAACCCCTCCTCGTCCGACAGGTCGAAGAGCCCCATGCCGCGGATAGCCACGGCCTTGACGTTCTTCTTTCCCAGCAGCCCGGCGAAGCCGAAGCGGTCCGGGGTGGGCCAGTAGTTGGCCACCAGCCCGGCCGCGGGCTCCCCGCGCTCCGCGGCGGGGCCCATGGAGAGCACCTGGATCACGTCCTCGCCCAGGTCGCGCCGGATGGCGTCCGTGGCCTCCCAGGCGGTCTTGCCCCACAGGGAGGAACCATCCTTTACGTCCGCCATGCCGTCGTGGAGCCACAGGCAGGTGGGCGCCTGTGCCGCACCCTTGAGGACCACGAAGTCGAACCCCGCGTACTTGAGCTCCGCGCCCAGGTACAGGGTGAGCGGCGCGTGGCACACCACGCCGGTGCGGGGGCTCTTGGCGGTGACGACGCCCGCGCCGCCGCCCGGGACCAGGGTGCCGGTGAGAAAACCCGTGCCCAGCACCACCGGGTCGCCGTCCGCATGCCGCTCGTACAAGGCCAGGTTGGCGGCCGCGCCGGACAGGTGCTCGCCAAAGAATTCCTCGTCGATCATCTCCTCCTCGGTCTCGCCCGAGGCCAGGTCCACGAGGAGGACGTTTTCATTGACCAAATCGCCCATGGGGTTCCCTTCCGTTTAAGCGGCCGTGATGGCCGCGGTGGGGCAAAAAAGGACGCACAAGGGGCCCTGGTCGAACCCCTCGCACAGGTCGCAGGCCTCGCGCAGCATGATGGGCTTGGCCGAGGCGTCCGCCTCCCGGCCCTCGGTCACCGCGCCGATGCGCTGGGTCTCGATTCCCTCGGGCCGGCCCAGGACCAGGTGCTCGGGCTGTTTCAAGATGAGCCCGAAGTAGTTCTTCTTCTCCCTTGCCCGGTAGACCATGATGCTGGAGGTCACGGGCGAAAGGGCGCGGTCCCAGTGGTATCCGCAGGCCAGTTCGCAGGCCCCGCACTCGATGCATTTTAGGGGGTCCAAGACCAGTTCCATGGCGCTTGCCTTTCGTCAGGCGGCGGAGCTTTTCTCCCGCCGGTTGGCCCCCGCGTCCGCGAGGATCATTTCGCACACGTTCAAGGCCGAGTCGCTGGCCTGCTCCGTGCCGATGCCGCGGCCGCCGGAGTCGCACCCCACCAGGTACAGACCGGGCACCGGCGTGCGGGGATCGGGCTTGTTCCTGCCGCACTGGTAATGGGTCTGGGCCAGGCCGATGCAGTCCGCCATGCCCCGGTTGCTCATGGCGTTGGTGTATTCCAGGGTGGTGCGGTGCTTCCACAGGATGTGGTTCTCGATGCCCGGAAACAGGGCGGGCATCTTCCTTTCCAGCCGGTCCAGGACCTCGTCGGACCGGCCCTCGGCCTCCAGGGACGGCGGCAGCACCGTGGCCACCAGCAAAAGGTGCTTGCCCGGCGGGGCCAGGGAAGGATCCACCACCGTGGGGCTCACGGCGAAGAGCGGCGGGCTTTGGGGGATTTCCCCGGCCTGGATGCGCTCCAGGTAGTCCTTGGAATCCGCGCCCGGCTCGTGCTGGAGCAAAATGGGGATGTCCATGGGTGCATAATCCAGCCCGTATTTCAGGGTCACCGCGCCGCCGGAATACTTGAACCCGGAAACATGCTCGGCGTAGTCCTTGCCAAAGGCGTCCTCGCCGGCGAGCTTCACCGTATTGCTCACCCCGGCGTTGGAGACCACCAGGTCCGCGGGGAAGAATTCCTCTCCGCACTCCACGCCCACGGCGCGGCCGTTTTCCAGCCGGACGGCGGTGGCCGCCTTTCCGGTGAGCACCTTGGCACCGTTGCGCTCCGCGGCCTCCAGGAAGGACTTGGCGATGCGGATGAACCCGCCCTTGGGGTAGGAGGAGGAGGCCAGGTTGGCCCAGGTGGAGAAGCTGTGCATGAACTCGCCCAGGGACGTTTCCGCCACCGCGGTGACGAAAAGCAACGCGGCGATCATGTCCATGACCATGAAAAACGCCGGGTCGTCGGAATAGCGCAGGAGAAACTCCCTGAGGGGAACCTCGTCGAAGGCCGCGATCTCCTCGTCGGTGCGCGGCTTTTTCAGTTCGCGCACGGCGCGGAAAATGGACAGGAAATCCCTGGGCTTGATCCCGAAGAGCCGGGCCATCTTGAGCAGCGTCCAGGGCTTGGTGAAGGCAAGGCCCACGTCCGCGCACCTGGTTCCCACGCCCGCGCCCACACGGCGGGCCACCTCGCCGTGGGGGCCCTTCTCCCCACGCCCCACGTAATGCACGCCCATGTCGCACACGAACCCGTCGCGCTCGTAGGATGCGGCCCGGCCGCCCACAAAGGCGTTTTTCTCCAGCACGGTGACGGAATAGCCCTCCGTGGAAAGAAGCGCGGCCAGGGCCGACCCCCCCACGCCGGAGCCGATGATGACAACTTTTTTCATGAGCCTTTCCTTCTGGTTTCTCCGCTAGCCCGGATTATTCACGAAGCCTGATTTCCGTGCTGGCAAGGCTAGAGGGGTGAAGGCGTACTTTGGTACGCCGAGCCCCGGTAACGCGGCCAGCGCGGAAATCGGGCGAGCCCGAAGGGTGAACAATTTTGCCCGAATGGCAGAATTCCTCAAATAATCAGACCGTCTTTGGCGCAAGACCCGAAAAACAGCTCC